>JBBRIK010000268.1:0-6963 GCA_038221045.1 Gemmatales bacterium | reverse complement strand
GGCTATTAACGGTCGCCCCTTCAGGGCGGGTCTTCAGCCCCAACGGGGCGGCAGTCAATAGCCAGGTGGCGTAAGCCCCTGGCTTCTTCCCGACCAGGGGTTCCCACCCCTGGCTATTAACGGTCGCCCCTTCAGGGCGGGTCTTCAGCCCCAACGGGGCGGCAGTCAATAGCCAGGTGGCGTAAGCCCCTGGCTTCTTCTGGCGGGCGGTGGGGCGCGAACCGAGGCGGGAACTCACTTCGGTTTGACCGCAAACAGATACCCTTCGGTCAACACATACAGGACTCCATTGACCACCTTGATCGGCGTCTTGACGGCCGGGCCAACGTCGATCTTCGCCAATTTCTTCAGCGTTTTGCCATGCGCCAGAACATGCAAATCGCCTTGCTCGTTGCCGATGAACACCTTGCCGTCCACAACGTAGGGCGAGGCCCAGACTGGCGATTTCAGATCGACATCCCAGAAGCGTTCTCCCGTCTGGGCGTCGAGGCAGTAAAAATACCCCTCGTTATCGGGGATGTACAGCAATCCCTCGTGGATGGCGCAGTTGGAGACGGTCCGGCCAAAGTAGAACTTTCGGCCCTTTTTCGGCTCTGGTTCGATTTTGCCTCCGAAGTGCCAGACGAGGCCGGAATCCTTGTTCTTCGGATCTTTCGGGTCGAAGATCGTTTGCGGCCGGTCCTTCGGTTTCTCACCTGGGATCGTCGCCGGCGACAGGTCCCTGTCCGCATTCTTGGGGGTCTTCGCCGGATCGATGCACCACAGATGACCGACGCCGTGGCCCTCCTCGGACGGATTGCAGCCGACGCCGATGTAGACCCGATCTTCCCAGACGAGCGGAATGGCAACGAAGTACGATTTGTCGGAGATGCGCTTGTTCTTGAAGGCGTAGACAGCGCTCTTCGGATTGCAATCGAACTTCCAGATCAGCTTGCCCGTTTCCGCCTCGAAGCTGTAGAGCCAGCCGTCGCCGCCCGGAAAGAGGACCTGGGGCTTGCTCCCCTTAGGGGCCACGATGGCAGGCCCGGTCCACTGTCCTTGCATGATGTTTTTGCCCGGCGAGGCGTTGGTCCACCTGACCCTGCCGGTCCGCTTATCGACGGCGACGAAACTCGGAGCGTCGGGGGAGGGCAACTCCGCTGGGTCGGCCAGGATGTTGAGACCATTGCCGGTGACGGCGAAGACGAGATCGCCATACACGACCGGCGACGAACAGGCCAACTGCGAGGGGAAGACCTTCAACTCCTTGATCATGTCGAGAGTCCACAAGATCTTCGCCTTGCCGGGTTTCTTCGGATCGCCGTTGGCGTCAGCGCAGACCAGCTCACAGCGGTTGCTGACGTAGTACACCCGATTGCCCTCGACGAAGGGCGTCGAGGCAATGCCCTGGTGAGCGTTGTTCTGGGCTTCGTTATCGAGCACATCGTGGACGCTCTGCCAGAGGAAGTGCCCCGACTTCTCTTCAAAACACATGATGACGCCGGCGTCTCCCTTCAGGGCGGGATCACGCGGGTTCTCATTGTTGGTACCGACGAAGATCTTGCCGCCCGCGATGACCGGCCCGGCGTAGGAGGTTTTGCCCAGCCTCGCCTTCCACAGGACCCCCATCTCGCTGTCTTTCTCCAGGGAGAAGTCGAGGGAGATGTCCTTGTCCGTCGTGTTGACGAGGTTGCGATCAGTGACTTGTGGCGGGGTCGCGTCCTTGCTTCGGCCGCCGAGGCCCAGCGCCAGGACCGCGACGGGTGCCAGCCACCACCAACGACACATCAGAGAATGAGTTCGCATACGTCCTATTCCTCGGGCCGTTTGCCGCCTGCGGTTCGCATTGCTGAACCGCAGGCGGCAACGTCATCACTTCTTGCCTATGGCCAGCAGTTGCGTATCGCTCTCGGTCAGCACGAACAGGGTGCCGTTGGCGGCGACAGGCGTCGGAAAGATCCCGCTGCCCATGTTGATCTTGATTGGCTCCTTTTTCTCCTTGCCATGCTTGAAGATGAACATGGTTTCGGAACCCGTGCCGATGTAGACCTTGCCATCGACCCAGTAAGGCGATCCCCAGATCTGGCTCCTGGTGAAATGGTCCCAGTATTTCTCTCCCGTCAGGGCGTCGAAGCAGTAGACGTAGCCGCCCAGGTCCGAGGTGTAGAGCAAACCATCGTGGACCGCGCAGGTGGACATGGAGCGGCCAAACTTGTATTCGCGCTTGTCCTTCTTTCCCTTGACCTCGGCTTCGGGAATGGTGCCGCCGTAGTGCCAGACCAGGCCCGAGTCCTTGTTCTTTGGGTCCTTCGGGTCGAAGATCGTTTGCGGGGGGTCGTCCTTCTTCTCCCCTGGCTTGGTCGCCGGCGACAGGTCCAACTCCTCATTCTTCGGCGTTTTCGTGATGTCGATGCACCACAGATGGCCGACGCCCGCCTTGTGCTCGGGGTCCTGACCGACGCCGATATACAACTTGTTCTCCCAGACGACCGGGGTGCCGATAAAGTCGTTGCGCGTCGCCTTGGGGCCAAGCACGTAGAAGGAGTCCTTCGGATTGCAGTCGTATTTCCAGAGCAGTTCGCCATTGCTCGGCTTGAAGGCGTACAGCCAGCCGTCGCCGCCGGGGAAGATGACCATCGGCTTGCCGCCCGGCTCGGCGTAGACCGGGTTCGACCACTGGCCGTGCATGAGCAGTTTGCCCTTGTTGACCAGGCCGCGAATGTCCACCCTGCCGCCTTTCTTCTTCGCCTCGACCAGCACCGCGCTCGGCAGGTTACTCTTCCAGACGAATTCCCCATCCTTCTTCTTCAGGCAGAGGAAACTCGGCGCTTCCGGCGACTGAAGATTGATATGGCCCTCATCGACGCCGTTGGCCGTCACGACGAAGATCAGATCGCCGACGATTAACGGGGAACAGACAGAAAGGTTGTGCGGAAAGACGTTCTGCTTGCCGATCATGTCATACGACCAGAGAATCTTGCCCTTGCCGGGATTGTCCGGGTCGCCATTGACGTCGGCGCAGACGACCTCGCAGCGATTGCTGACGTAGTAGAGCCGATTGCCCTGGACGAAGGGGCTGGAGCAGATGCCCTCCTGGGGCCAGTCCTGCACCTGGCCGGCCTGGAGCTTGTCGTGGATGTTCTGCCAGAGGAACTTGCCGCTCTTCTCGTCGAAGCACATCAGCACGCCCGTGTCGCCCTTGATGGCCTTGTCGCGCGGTTTGGCGTTATTGGTGCCGACAAAGACCTTGCCCCCGGCGACGATCGGCCCTCCGTAGGCCTTGGAGCCGAGGTTGGCCGACCACTTGATGTTTTTCTTGGTCTCGACGTCCCAGTCCTCGGCGATGTTCTTCTCGTTCGTGTTGACGAAGTTGCGTTGGAGGGTGCCGCCGAACAGCACCCAGTCGCCGGCCGCCGGCTTCTCGTCGGCTTTCGGCGCCTCGTCCCGCTCTTTCGGATCGCGCGTGGTGCGCGCGGCGAGAATCACCCCGACGAAGATGGCCGCCGTGACGCCGCCAAACAGCCAGCGTTTCAGGGCCTTGTTGGTATTCATGATTCGTTCTCCTCCCTCAACCAGCAACGAGCCGCGACCGCCAGGGAGCGGCCCCTGAAGAAGCCACTCCCTTGCGGTCGCGGCTCGTCGGTCATCGCCTCCACCATCGGACTGTACGAGTATGGACAGGAACGCCAGCACATGGAACGATCACAGGGGCCGGCACCACAGCCACCGCTTGTTGCTCCGGCTGCTGCTTCGGCGCTTGCCCGCGCTTTTGGGCCGCCTTGTTCGCCGTGACGGCGACGTTGTCGAAGAACACTTCCGCGCCCGGCTTCATCGGGCCGCCGATGCTCGTCGGCGGCACGTTGGCGTAGAGGGCCGGCGCTCCCATCTTGTTCGGCATCGAATCGTCGAGTTCGAGGGTCCACTTCTCCGGCTCGTCCTTGCCGCGCTCCCAGACCTTGCCGCGGACCGTCGCACTGTCCCCGTTCACCTCGACCGTCAATTTGAGCCGATACCAGACGTCTTCCTTCCAGGCGAACGACGTCGAGCTATCGATGCGCGGCACCGCGTCCCAGGAGGTGAGCCGCAGTTGCTGCGTGTTGCCGAACAGACCAAACGTGTAGCGATTGGCAACGACTGCCATGTCGGGCAGATCACCCCCGACCTTCTTGCCCAGGCAGTCGGTCTCGATGGTGTAGTCCGTCATCGTCGCCGGCCCGATGAAGGCGTTGGCGCGGGCGACGAGCGGGCTGGGATTGGTCCCGGTCTTGACCAGGACGTTGCCGTTGCCGACCTTGCGCACCTGGAACTTGACCTGCGTGTTGACCCACCCCGCCGGCGAGCTGCCGATCGGCAGTTTCTCGAAGTCCTGCTTCAGCGGCAGACTGCCGTACTGGCGAACTCGCCCTCGTCCGGTCAGCCCCTCAAACTTGGCGACGACGTTGCCGAACTGGGCCGGCCCCTTCGGCAGTTCCAACTTGCCCTCACTCGACACTTCGCCCTTGAGAGCTGGCGGATTGATGGCCGGCGGGGGCGGCAAGCCGGGCACCGCCTCCACGGGCAACATCGGTCCTAGAGACCAGTCGGCCTTCACCTCGCGAATGAAACGTCCCTTGTCATCGAACACCCTGGCCTTGAAAGCCATGCTCTCGCCCGGCCCCAACGTCACATCGGCGGGGAAGACTTGCAGATGAGCAGGCTTCGCGTCCGAGGGGGCCTTCTCGTCCTTCTCCGTGTCGTGCTTGCCGTTGTCAGGACGGTTCGGTTTCGCCTTGCCGATGCAGTAGATGCTCTCGTTGGTGGCGAAATAGAGACAGCCGTTGGCGATGGCGGCGTTTCCATCCAGCTCCGCATCGACGCCCGGGGTGGTACTCTTCATCTCTTGCGTGTGGAGCGTCTCGGGCTTTGCGCCGCTGATGTCGATCACATAGAAATTCGATGACGCGTCGCCGACATAGAGTTTGCGTTCCGACAACACTGGCGAGCAGCGGACATTGCCGCCGCCGCCGTACTTGAACTTCCAAAGCGTCTTGCCGTTTTGCGCGTCCATACAGTAGAGGCGAGCGCCGTCATCGTTGAGGATGAGATGATCGCCGTCCAGCACCGGCGAGGCGAACTTGATCTTCGGCCCATCGACCTGCCAGACGACCGCCGGACTGCCGTTCTTGACCTTGCTCGCATCGACGCAGATGACCCGTCCCTGTTTCTCGGCATTGTCGGGGTTGATGTCGCCGTGGGCGCAGAACACCAGATCGCCCTTGACGACGGGAGTGGTGTTGATGGAACCATCGCAGAAGATGTGGCTCCAGACCTTCTCGCCGGTGCGCACCTTGAAGGCGTGCAGTCCGCCGTCCGCCCCGCCGGTGATGAGCAGGCGCTGGCCGGCGATGTTGGCGACGATCGGATTCGACTGGAAGGTGTCGCGGACGCGGAAGCCGGTCGAGGCCCACCACACGATCTGTCCCGTCTTCTTCTCGAAGGCGACGAAGCGACAGCCGCCCCGGCCATACTCGCCCCAGGCCGCGTTCGCCATGCCGATGATGACAAGGTCGCCATCGATCACCGGGCTGGTGATACGGCCGCCGTAGCCGCTGACCCGGCCGAATTCTTCCGTCAGCGACGACTCCCAGAGCCGTTTGCCGTCCTTGTCGAAGCAGAGCAACAATCCCGAGGTGCCATGACAGTAGATGTTGCCGGTGGCAGGATCGGCCGCGAGGTTGGTCCAGCCGACCCGGCTGCTGACGATGGTGGTATGGAAGACGTTGAAGCGATACTCCCAGACGAGCTTGCCGGTCGCGGCGTCGAGGCAGACGACGCGCTCCTGTTCCTTCTCCTTCGAGCCGGCATGGCTGTTGAAGTAGACCCGGCCATTGAGGATCAACGGCGTCGAGCGGCAGCCGTACTCCGCGCTCCAGATGAGGTTGTTCTTGCCGGGCTGAGCAACGTCGAACTCGGCCGGAATGTCCTTCTCGGGCGAGACGCCGTTGAAGGTGGGACCGCGCCAGTTCGACCAGTCCCCGGCCGGGGCTGGACTCGCCAGCGACAGCAGACACACGGCAAGCAAGGGAAGCCTCATGGACGTCATCTCCCTGTCCCCCGCCGCGCACGGCGGGAACGATTTCAGATGTTCACCACGCGCCGCGCTTTCATCTCATAACGCGGCAAGGAGCCGGGGGCCACCGGACGCACGTCGGCCCGAAACAGCAGAGCGTCGCGGATGGCCCGGCTGACGCCGTCCGCCACGGTGCCGCCATCGCAGCCGGGCAACGGTTCGACGTCGATGCGCAGGCTGGCCAGCGCCTGCGTGCGATCGACGGCGATGCGATACTCCGCCACTTCTTCAAAACGACGAATGATCGCCTCCAGCGTCGATGGATGCACGTTGTTGCCGCGCAGGTGGATCATATCGTCGGCCCGTCCCAGGATGCCCCCCTTAAGCCGAACGAAACTTCGGCCACAGGGGCAGGGTGCCGCATCGACGCGAACGAGGTCGCCGGTGCGATAACGGAGGAGCGGACTGCCGAGCCGTCCGAAGTTGGTCAGCACCAGTTCGCCAATGTCGCCGCGCGGTGTGGCCCGCAATGTCTCCGGATCGATCACCTCGACAAGGTACTCACTTTCGAGCAGATGCAGGCCGGCCGGGTTCTCACGGCACTCGATGCCGCAAGGCCCAATCTCGGTCATGCCGCAATGATCGAAGACACGAGCACCCCAACCATTCTCGATCCGCGCCCGCGTGGCCGGGATGCTGCCGCCCGGCTCTCCCGCCACGATGATCGCCCGCACCGACGATGCCGCCAGGTCGATGCCTTCCTGACCGGCCACCTCGACCAGGTGTAGCGCATAGGTCGGGGTGCAGAGAACGACAGTGACTTCGTTTTCCAGGAGCAGGTTCAGGCGCGCCACACTGCTCAGACCGCCGGCAGCGAGGCAGAAATAGCCGAGTCGCGACGCCGCATCGAAGGCCGTCCAGAAGCCGAGGAAGGG
>JBBRIK010000267.1:0-6971 GCA_038221045.1 Gemmatales bacterium | reverse complement strand
AGGGCCATCGTGGAGAGATTGACGCCTTCGCGAAAGTGCTGGCCGAAGGCGGATCGGCCCCAATTCCCTGGGCGGAACTGCGTGCGGTGTCGCTGGCCTCCATCCTTGCGGTGCAAAGTCTCCGCGAAGGAACTCCCTTTGAGTTCGCCTGAGACGGATCCTCATGAACATTGCCACCGGGTATCGAACCGCTCGCCACACGCGCTGGTCACAGCTTTTGTGCCGTCTCCGCTACGCGCTCGAACGGAGACGGCCGTGTCGTCCTCGCGCGCTGGCGCGCTGGCGCTGGGACTCGGATACTCCGCCGTGCCTTCGCGATGACATGCCGGTCCTGCCTGTCTTCCATCGTCCCTGTCCTATGGGAAGCGTCGCAAGATTGCGTGAGGGCGAGTTCCGGCATCTCAATGAGTCGCGTCACCTGGGGCGGGAGCAACCAGACTGGCTCCTCGGACCCATTGCGGCCGGCCGGCTCTGGGCCGTCACGCTTCACTACCACGGCTGGGCCTACGATCTCGCGGAGACAAGCGCGGCCGGAGGGGCAGACGCGGAAGAGGACCGCGATATCAATGCGGTACTCTTTCAGGTCGTAGAGACAAGCGCGGCCGGAGGGGCAGACGCGGAAGAGGCCACGTTCCTGTTCCGCCACTATCTCAGCGACTGGCTCGCCCGTTGTCCCCTGCACGCTCCTGGAAGCCGGGCGCTGGCGTGGAACTCGTATGCCATCGCCACTCGGTTGACGTGGTGGATACGCTCGCACCAGGCGCTCGGAGCGCGGCTGCGCACATGGGGCGGCTTTGAACGCGAGTTCCTGGCGAGTCTGTGGCAGCAGGCGGCCTATCTTCACGATCACCTCGAATGGGACCTCCGGGCCAACCACCTGCTTCGCGACGCGGTGGGACTCGCCTGGGCCGGCCGCTTCTTCGCGGAAGAACAGGCGCGCCAGTGGCTGGACACCGCCACCCAACTGGCCGTGGAACAGGCGCGCGAACAGGTACTGGCCGATGGGGGACACTTCGAGCGCAGCCCGATGTATCACCTTCACGTCATGGAGGACATTCACTCGCTGGCCCTGCTGGTCGAGGATGACAACGCGCGAGCCGTGCTCCGTAACACCTGGGAACACATGGCGGAAACTCTCCTTTGGCTGCGGCACCCGGATGGCGATGTTCCACTTTTCAACGATGGTGGACTCCACGCCGCCTGCACTCCGGACGCGATGCTCCAACTCGGCCTCGGTATGAATGTCGCCTTGCCTCGGGGCGGTCGATTATTTCCTCAAACGGGAATGGCCGTGTGGCACGGCGAACCCTGGACGGTGTTCTTCGATGTCGGCGCGGTCGGGCCAGACTACCAGCCCGGCCACGCACACGCCGATACGCTCTCGCTGGAGTGTTCCTATCGAGGACAGCGACTCTTCGTCGATCCCGGCACTCACAGTTACGACCACGACGAACGCCGCCGCTATGATCGCTCGACGGAGGCCCACAACACCGTCGGCATCGACGGCCAGGACTCGAGTGAGGTCTGGCACATCTTCCGCGTGGGACGACGAGCTTATCCCGTCAATGTCGAGGTGGGCTTTTCGTCTCAGGGAATGCAGGCGACTGCCGCTCACAACGGCTACGACCATCTCCCCGGCCGGCCGCGTCACACGCGCCGCCTGGAAGTCAACGACCAGGGCTGTCTGGTGGTGACGGATCGTGTCGGGGGTGGGGGATGCCATCAGCTGCGGGGAGGGTTGCTGCTCGCCCCCGGCTGGAAGGCCAGCGCAGCCGATTCAGGCTGGATCGTGAGTTGTGGGACCGACAAGGTCCGCGTGAGTGTGCGTGGATCATGCACGCTAAACCTGTCGCAAGAGCAGCGTCCCTATCATCCCGAATATGGCGTGGAGTTGCAGACTACCCGATTGGTCTGGCAGGTCAAGGATGGCCTGCCCGTGGAAGTAACCGTTCGCGCGGAAGGAGCCTGAATGCGCATTCTCTACGTCTCTCAATACTTTCCGCCCGAGATGGGCGCTCCCGCCGCGCGCGTCCATGAGCTATCGCGCGAGTGGGTTCGACAGGGACACGAAGTCACGGTGCTGACGGCCTTCCCTCATCATCCCACCGGGATCAAGGCGGCACGCGATCGCGGCGTCCTGACGCGGCGCGAGAAGGTCGATGGAATCGATGTCGTCCGCACTTATGTCCTTGCCGCCGCGAATAAGGGTACCGTCAAGCGGATGCTCTCCTATGCGTCGTTCATGGCGTCCGCGGTTACGATCGGCCGGTTCCGCGTCGGACGGCCCGACGTGGTCATCGCGACCTCTCCGCAGTTGCTCTGTGGGTTGGCCGGCCATCTCCTGGCGAAGAGCCTGGGCGTGCCGTTCGTCTTCGAGGTGCGCGATCTCTGGCCGGAGTCGATTCTGGCGGTCGAGGCCCTTCGCGAAGGTGTCTTTATCCGGACTCTCAAGGCGCTGGCCCGTTATCTCTATCGCCGCTGCGACCGCATTGTGACCGTTGGAGAAGGCTACAAGCGGGGGATTCACAGCCGTTACGATATCCCCGAGGACAAGATGGACGTCGTCCGCAACGGCATCGACACCAGCCTCTTTGTACCTCAGCCGCGCGATGGTGAAATCCGCCGCCAGTACGGTTGGGGAGACCGCTTCGTCTCGATGTATGTCGGGACGCACGGCATGGCCCACGGACTCCAGCACGTTCTGGAAGCGGCACGGGCCATGAGGGACGACCCGGACAAGCTCTTTGTGTTCGTCGGGGAGGGAGCAGAGAAGGAGAACCTCAAGCGTCTGGCCGACGAGTGGAAACTGACCAACGTCCAGTTCATCGATCAGCAGCGGAAAGCGCGGGTGCCGGGGTTCTATGCCGCCTGCGATCTAGGGCTGGTGACGCTGCGCGATACGCCGCTTTTCCAGGAGGTCCTCCCCTCGAAGATATTCGAGTACCTGGGGATGGAGCGACCGGTGCTGTTGACCGTCGGCGGCGAGGCTCGCCAGGTGGTGGAGTCCGCCCGAGGCGGCGTGTATACGCCTCCCGGCGACGTTCCTGCCCTGGTGAATGCGATCGAGGAGTTGTCCGGCCAGAGGGAGCGTCTGGCCGAGATGGGGCGTCGAGGCAGGCAGTTCGTCCTCGAACACTTCGATCGGCGTGTACTGGCGTCTCAGTACCTCGATATCTTGAAGCCGCTCTGCCGCCGGGCCAGCAGCGCTGCCACCCTCCCCTTTTCCCGTGCGGCCTAGCGCCGTGGCTTGTTACCCCCGAGGCATCATGCACGTTCTCCACGTTGTCGGCGCTCGTCCCAACTTCATGAAAGCCGCCCCCGTCCTGCGGGCGCTGAGCGAGAGGCCCGGCGTCCAGCAGACGCTCGTTCACACCGGCCAGCACTACGACGCCAACATGTCGGACGTCTTCTTCCGCGAGCTGGGCATCCCCGCGCCGGACGTCAATCTCGAGGTCGGCTCGGGCAGCCATAGCCAGCAGACTGCCGCCGTGATGACGCACTTCGAGCCGGCCATAGAGGAGTGCAAGCCGGACCTCGTGCTGGTCTATGGCGACGTGAATTCCACGGTCGCGGCCGCGCTGGTCTGCGCGAAACTGCTCGTCCCCGTCGGCCATGTCGAGGCGGGGCTGCGCTCCTTCGACCGTACCATGCCCGAGGAAATCAATCGGCTGATGACCGATCAACTCGCCGATCTACTCTTCACTCCCTCTCAGGACGGCAACGTCAATTTGCTCCGCGAGGGAGTCGCCGAGGAGAAGATTCATCTCGTCGGCAACGTCATGATCGACACCCTGGTGCGCCTGCTGCCGAGGGCCGAGGAACGCTGGCCGGACTTGTCACGCTCGCTGGACATCTCTTCCGCGCCCTATGTGCTTGCCACCCTGCACCGGCCCTCCAACGTGGACGAACCGGCTATGCTGGAGGCGATTGTGCGGACCCTGCGCGACGTGGCCCAGGAAGTGCCGGTCATCTTTCCCGTTCATCCGCGAACACGGATGCGCTTACACAGGCTCGAACTGGGAGAGATGGACAGGCGGTTCCGCTTGCTCGATCCCGTGGGGTATCTCGACTTCCTCGCCCTGCAACGGCACGCGGCGGCGGTCATCACCGATTCCGGCGGCGTGCAGGAAGAGACGACCTTCCTGGGAGTCCCCTGTCTCACCCTGCGCGAGAATACCGAGCGGCCCGTCACCATCACCTGCGGCACTAATGTCCTGATCGGCCGCGATACCGAGCGCTTGCGTTCCGAAGTCGCGCGCGTCCTGCGGCAAGGGAGGGGACGAGCGGCCGTCCCACCCCTGTGGGACGGCCTCGCCAGCGAGCGAATCGCGGACGTCGTCGCCGGGGCAAGCGTTCCATGCCCCTCGCACCGCTTTAATTCCCCAATCCGGATGTGACTCCAATCCGCCCAGGAATGCGTTCCGGGGCGGAAATATCGATCACCCCCGAGGCGTTCTTTCCATGGATCACCCGGAACGCCCCACTGAAGTTGAAGAACGTCTCGCTGAAGTATCTCGTCAAGGCTTCGCTGGGCATTTCCTGGAGTATCAGGACGTCGCCCGGCTGGACCAGGACGCGCTGGCGGGGATCCTTCAAAGCCTTGTTCAGATCGATCCGGATCGGCAACTGTCCTCCTGCGGGCAGCCGGCGGAGGACGGTCAGCAGGCTGGGCGAGGGATTGCCGACGCCTGGAGCGATAAGGGTACCCGATAGATTGCTGCCGCCAAACGCGCCGTTGACCAGGGAGCCACGAACCCTGGAGATGGCCTCGACCACATCGAGGTCGTAGTCGCGCGGCAAAATGAATTCGCCGGGAGGCAACAGCCCGCCTGTGTAGAACACCTCGCGATCGCGCGCCTCAAGGAAGACGACGTCTCCCGTTTGCAAGATAACGTCCTCCTGCTTGAAGGGCAGCGCTTCCCCCGGCAGCAGTCGCAGGGGAATGTGAATGACTTCCTTGCAGCCACCGCTCGGCGTCCAGGCGCCGCCTGGCCGGTGCGTTTCGAGATCCTGGACGATGCCCGACCGGTCGTGACTGTCGCGGAAGCAGCCCCGGAAGATCACCACGGCGTTGTAGGCGTCGAGACCGGGCAATCCGCCCGTCTGGGACAGCGCATGGAGGACGTCGTTCTCGTAGGCCGACAGATCGACCGTATGCCCCGTGCCGCGCTTGCTGCCGCCAAGCCCGCCATCGGGCGAGATGGAGACGTTGCTGGCCTCCTGGCGCATCACCACGACGTGGACCTGACGCGGGTGCAGAAGTGTCACGACAATGCGCTCGCGGCCGCGAATCAGGATCTCTTTCTTGATGTACATCTCGCGAAGCGCATCCTGGGCTTCCTTCAGACTCATCCCTGTCACGCGCAGCGGATCGATCAGAGGAAGCCCCAGCGTCCCGTCCTCGCGGACGGGGATCGGGTAACCGAAAGCGGGAGGGAGACGTCTTTGCTCGCGGATCTGGAGGGGAGGCGCGATGTTGACCGGAGGCGGCACGCCGCGTTCGCCCAGCACTCCCTCGATGTAGATTCCCAGGACGTCTCCTGGTGCAATGCGGTAGACGTCCGGCTCGTTCTGGCCCAGAAGCGTCAAGGGGATGGTTCGCTCCTGTTCCCTCGGCCTCTCGCGCAGTTCCGGCGGCAAACGCCGCGCCGGCACCCCGTCAACGATCGGGTTCGTCAACGCCGCACAACCTCCCAGCAAGGGAATGAGCAAAGCCAGGGCCGCCAGCCCGCGCGAGCAGCAGCGGAGTGATCGGCCATCGTATTCAGGGCAGGAACTGTCCATGACCACTTCCCCTCGCTGCGTCGGATTGCGTCGCACGTCACCATTTCTCGAATAGTGATTCCGGTTATCGACTGGCATGAGGCGGCAACAGTTCGACGCCCGCCGCGACTGGCTGTTTGGGTTCGGTCGAGTTCCACCGCGGGACGGCACGCGGTGTCGGCGTCCGGGCCGGCGCGCTCGGTCTGCCCTCATCGAGGGGAAGCTCCATTGTCGGAGGCCGCACGACCGCCTCGGTCGCCGGCGGCCTGGAGGCAACCGGCCGTCCCAGCAGAATGGGAGGTGCGGGGGAAGGGGGCGAGGAGTCACGCGACAGTAGGGTTGCCGGCAGGACGCGAGGCGGCGGCGTGGCGACGGTGGGACGATGGGCCCACGCGGCGGCCTGCAACTTTTCCCCTGTTCCCTGGGGCGGCTTCGCGGGAATCTGTTTGCCTATGGGCTCAAGGGGGCCAATTCCTGGAAGCACAACCGGACCCGGGAGTTCATGTTGGTGAGCATGGTCGCCCACGAACAGGGAGCGAGGAAGGATGACCTGCTCGCGATAGCCTCCCTGTCGTGCGGCATCGGCCCCTTCATGGAACCCCGCCACCCAGTCCTCGATGGCTTGCACGCCTTGCGGCGACTGGTAGCGGACCTTCTGGTAGCGATCCGGGAGAAGGGTCAGCGGTTCGATGCTCTCGCCGACCTCAATGAAATCCACGAATCCATCCTCGAAGCCCGCTCCGTAGTCGGAAGAGTACTTGTGCTGGGGGTTTGCGTTGCGGTGGTCATTCCAGACGGCATGGGCCTGTTTCCGGTCGCGGTGCTGCTCTGTCCAGTTTCCGGTTCGGTCGCAAAGTTCAAAGAGTACGTTTCGGGGAGCCGTCACGAACAACTGGCAGCCCGTGGCAGGCAAGCAGAGTCCCAGGATGGCAAGCAACAGGCTCGGACGCATGAACGATCACTCCGTCTAGGAACCTGAGGCTTCATGGCGGGGGTCTCCCCATCGAACTTAATCGGTTTGACGCCCGTAGCGGGTTTAATTATTATGCCGGACGGGGAGATTGGGAGGGCTGCTTCTGACTCCCTCAGCCCGCGGCATGACGCCGCGACAGACACTCATCTGCCTTGTCCGATCCAGGGAGGGATCCCATGCACGCGCTGTCTTTCTTGCTTCTGCTTCACGGCCAGGTCGAGGCCCTTCCCTCGCA
>JBBRIK010000266.1:0-6979 GCA_038221045.1 Gemmatales bacterium | reverse complement strand
GTCTTGCCCTGTTCGATGTCGATGCTCGTTTCGTCGCCCGGCTCCATGCCGTAGAAGAACACCGGCGTCGGCAGCACACTCGTATCGGAGTACTTCGCCTGATGGGCGGCCAGGTCGGGGAAGACGCGCGGATAGAGCAGTTGCGTCACCACCTCCTGATCGGTCACCTGACGCTTCAGCTGCTTCTCCAGTTCGATGCGAGTCCCAAGGAAGTCGGCGGGTTTCAGGCTCGCTCCAGGCCGGCCTTCGAGGGGCTTCCGATCGCGCAGGACACGCTTCTGTAGTTCCTTCGGAAAGCCGCCGGGCGGCTGGCCCAGTTTGCCCTCGAAGAACTCGACGACGGATTCGGGAAACGACAACTCGCGCTCGCCTTGCAGCACGTCGTCGGCTGACAGACCGTTGCCCACCAGGAACAGGGCCATGTCGCCGACGACCTTCGAGGTCGGCGTAACCTTGACGATGTCGCCGAAAATCCGGTTGACCTGGGCATATGCCTTGCACACGTCGCGCCAGCGGTCGCCGAGTCCCAGCGCCGCTGCTTGCTGATAGAGGTTCGTCGATTGTCCGCCCGGCATCTCGTTCTCGTAGACGTCGGCCAGCGGCGCGATCTGTCCCGTCTCGAAAGGCCGATAGAGCTTGCGCACGCCTTCCCAGTAGTCTGCCGTTTCGCGCAGCGCCAGCGGCTCAAGCCCCGTATTGCGCGGATGAAAGCGCATCATCTCGACGAGCGTATTCAGGCAGGGCTGACTCGTCAGACCTGAAAGCGGGGCCATCGCGGCATCGACGATATCGACCTCTTCGTCGGCCGCGAACAGCAGGGACGCGATCTGTCCGCCGGCGCAGTCGTGGGTGTGAAAGTGGATGGGCAGGCCGACTTCCTGGCGAAGCGTCTTGACCAGCAGACGGGCCGCATAGGGCTTGCACAGCCCGGCCATGTCCTTGATGGCCAGCAGATGGACGCCTAGCTTCTCCAGTTCCTTCGCCAGATCGACGTAATACTTGAGGCTGTACTTGGTGCGCGCCGGATCGAGGATGTCGCCGGTATAACAGATGGCCCCCTCGGCCAGCGCTCCGGTCGTCAGAACGGCGTCGATGCCGACCTGGAGGTTGGGCAGCCAGTTGCAGGCATCGAAGATGCGAAACAGATCGATGCCGGCCTGCGCCGACTCCTTGACGAACGCCTTCACGACGTTATCGGGATAGTTGGTGTAGCCGACGGCGTTGGCCGAGCGCAACAGCATCTGAAAGAGGATGTTCGGGCAGGCCTCGCGCATGTCGGCCAGGCGATCCCAGGGCGACTCCTTGAGGAAGCGCATGGCCGTGTCGAACGTGGCCCCGCCCCACATTTCGAGCGAAAACAGGTCCGCATGACGAGCGGCATACCGAGGCGCGATGCGGAGCATGTCGAAGGTCCGCATGCGCGTCGCCAGCAAGGACTGATGCGCGTCGCGGAACGTCGTATCGGTCACCAGCAGCCGTTTCTGCTCGCGCACCCACTGGCTGAACTTCGCCGCGCCCCTCTTCTTCAGTTCATCCCGTGTTCCCGGAACGCGGAGCGCGGAACTCGGAATGCGGAGCAAATCCTCTCCGCGAGTGACCTCAGCCGCGCTCCGCACTCCGCGCTCCGCGTTCCTCGCTTCCCGAACGTTTGGGTTGCCGTTGACGATCACTTCCGCGATGTAGGCGAGCAAGCGCGTGGCCCGGTCCTGACGCTGAGGCAGATGGAACAGTTCGGGCGTCTCGTCGAGGAAGCGCGTGGTGAAGCGGCCGGCGACGAAATCGGGATGCCTGATGAGGTTGGTGAGGAAGGGAATGTTCGTTTTGACGCCGCGAATGCGGAACTCTTGCAGGCTGCGTTCCATGCGCCGGGCCGCGTCGATGAAGCGCAGGCCCGTCGCCGTCACCTTGACCAGCAGCGAATCGTAAAAGGGCGTGATGACGGCCCCGCCGTAGGCCGTGCCGCCGTCGAGACGGATGCCCATGCCGGCGGCGGAGCGATAGTTGGTCAGCCTACCGTAGTCGGGCAGGAAGTTGTTCGCGGGGTCCTCCGTCGTCACGCGACACTGGATGGCGTGGCCGTGGGTCGCCACCTTCGACTGATCGCCCAGGCCTATCTCCTCGTAGGAGAGCGGATAACCCTGCGCGATGAGGATCTGGCTCTTGACGATGTCGTACCCCGTCACCTGTTCGGTGACGGTATGCTCGACCTGGATGCGCGGGTTCACTTCGATGAAGTAGAACGTCCCCGCCTCGGCATCGACCAGGAACTCGACGGTGCCGGCGTTGTCGAGTTTGACCGCATGGCCAACCGCAAGCGCGGCGTCGAGGATCTGCTGGCGTAGGGCAGGATCGAGACTGATCGACGGAGCGATCTCGACGATTTTCTGATGACGCCGTTGCAAGGAGCAATCGCGCTCGAAGAGATGAACGAGTCCGCCCTCGCTGTCGCCCAGCAACTGGACTTCGATGTGGCGGGCCTTCAGGACAAATTTTTCGAGGAAAACGTCCGCGACGCCGAACGCGGTCCCCGCCTCACGCCGCGCCTGATCGAGAGCCTCGTCGAGTTTGTCGGCGGAGAGAGCGACGCGCATGCCCCGGCCGCCGCCCCCCATCGACGCCTTGACGATGACGGGATAGCCCAGCGTTTCGGCGAGCGTCTTCGCCTCCTCGTTGGACTTGACTGCCGCATCGCTGCCGGACAGGATAGGCACCTTCGCGGTCTGGGCAATGTGGCGAGCAACGACCTTGTCGCCGAGCTGTTCGAGGATGTCCGTGCGCGGTCCAATGAAGATCAAGCCGGCGTCGCGGACGGCGCGGGCAAAGTGAGGATTCTCGGAAAGGAAGCCATAGCCGGGATGAATCGCGTCCACTCCGTGCTGGCGGGCGAGGCTGACGATGGCCTCGATGTCGAGGTAGGAGCGGATGGGTTCGCCGGGCTTGCCGACGCGATAGGCCTCGTCCGCCTTGAAGCGATGCAGGGCGAAGCGGTCCTCATGCGAGTAGAGAGCGACCGTGCGAACGCCCAGCTCATGAGCGGAGCGAAAGACGCGAGTGGCGATCTCGCTGCGATTGGCGACGAGGAGCTTGTGAATGGGCCTCGGCGAGGTCATGGAGGAGGGTCCTTGACGGAGAGCGGTTTGCGTGGTTGCCAACGTAGATATACGGCTGACGGCCCTTGTGGCGAGGCGCAGGCTTCACGACGCTTCGGAGAAGCGTTTTTTGCGCTGCATGGGGAAATGAGTTGACACATCTTCCGCTCAGCCCAACAATCAATGTAGACCCCGAAGTTGCTGGGAACACTCGATGAATCCATTTTTGTTCCGCGAACCCGTCAGTGCCTGGACGCATGGACTGTGGATATTCGTGTGCATCCCGGCCGGCATTCTGCTCCAGCTTCGCGCCCGCCGCTGCCCTCTGAAACACTGCGGCTTCGCCGTCTTCACCCTCAGTTTGATCTGCTGTTTCTTCGGCAGTTGGCTCTATCACTCCGTCAATCTCTCTCCCGAATCGAACGATCTGTGCGCTCGTCTCGATTACATGGGCATCTTCCTGCTAATTGCCGGGACGACGACGCCGGTGGCCCTCGTGTCGATGCGCGGCCGCTGGCGGGTAGGCATGTTGCTCCAGATCTGGACGATGGCCGGCGTCGGCATTCTTGTGCGCGCCCTCGCGGTGCCTCTCCCGGATGAACTCTCGACGGCGCTGTACATCTTCATGGGCTGGACGGGCGTTGTCTCATACGTCCAACTCTCCCGCCAGTTCTCCCATCGGATGCTGCGCCCGCTCTGGATCGGCGGCCTGTTCTACAGTATCGGGGCCGTGCTGAACTCCGTGCAGTGGCCGGCGCTCTGGCCCGGCATCTTCGGCACGCATGAGTTGTTCCACGTCTTCGTCATGATCGCCAGCATGTTCCACTTCTCGTTCATGTTGCGCGTCATCGCACCCTTCGACCATGCCCAGTGGCGAAGCCGTCCGGTCTATCGCGTGGCCCAGGAGCGGGAGCCGGTGCCGGTGTGAACAGTCCGCGTCCTGCCTCCCTGTCTGGCCGGTCCTTTGCCATACGGTATCGTCAGGAACGTGAATCCGCCGGTGAGCGCTGGTCACACTCCATTCGCGATCGGCTGCACGTCTGGCTTGAATCGATGCCGGCTGGCGATCTGTCGTCGGCCCTCGAAACCGTCCTCGAAAACGACCCCAGCCACAAACGGCATGGCGCACACGCCACGGGCAGCGACGTCGCCCACTACATGGCGAGCGCTACCATCGTTCCCTCCTTGCTCGCTGATCTCGCTCTGCCCCGAGAATCACTCAACCAACTGATAACCACCAATAGCGACCTCGAAGCGCTCGCACAGCAGTGGCTCTCTTCTGCGACACGGCCGGAACTCCAGGAATTCCGTCAACGACTCGATGCGCTGACCGTCCTCGATCCCGCCTGTGGCACCGGTCCCTTTCTGATCGCGGCCCTGCGCGTGCTGGTGCCGTTGTACGTCACTTGCCTTGGGCGTCTGTCCGCTCTCGTTTCTTCAACGGCGATCCGTCGCCGAATCATCCAGCACACACTACATGGAATCGATTTGCAGCCCGAGGCAATCGAGGTGTGCAGACTGCGGCTACGCCTGGAGTTGCCCCTCGACGAGCCGATGGGCGACGACAATTTGCACATCGGCAACGCATTGGCGAGCGGGGGGTGTGAACCCCCCCGTGTTGATCACCAGGGGGTTCACACACCCAGCTCGCCTTTCGCCGTCGTCCTCGGCAATCCGCCCTATCTGGAGCAGCGCGAGGTGTCTTACGTCCCGGAAGGGTTCCGCTGTCAGGAGACAGGGACGATTCACGCCCTTTTCATCGAACGTGGTCTCGAATGGCTCCGTCCCGACGGATGGCTGAGCATGATCGTCCCGCTCAGCCTGGTCTCGACCCAGCGCATGAAGTGCGTGCAGGGCTTGCTCGAACACGGCCGGAACGTCTGGTACGCCAACTTCGCCTGGCGACCGGCCCGCCTGTTCCCCGGCGTCAATCGCGCAGTGACGCTCTTCATCGCCAGCGCCTCTGAGCAGCCACGAACCTGGACGACCGGTTATCTGAAGTGGCGCAGCCGCGAGCGCAGTCAACTGATGCGCCGCCTCACCTATGTCGAGGCGCCGCGCGAGCGGCCTTCCTTCTGGGTGCCGAAACTGAGCGAGCCACGCGAACGGCCATTACTCGACACACTCCTGGACATCCCCACGTCAGTCGAGGACCAACTCGGTTCCGAGAATCGTCCCGAGTGCCGCATCTACTACCGCACGGATGGCGGTCTCTACTGGAAAGTCTTCACCGACTTCGCTCCCTCTTTCTCGTGTGAGGGCCAATCCGGTCATTCGACGCGCGAGACATGGTTGACGGCTCGCGAATCGTCCTTCGTCGCGCCGCTGCTTGCCGTCCTGTCGAGCGATCTGTTCTGGTGGTGGTACACCATCACGTCGAATTGCCGTCACCTCAACCCGATCGACCTGCACCGCTTTCCTCTTCCAACTTCCGTCCTGGAAGACGCTGGACTGTCTCGCCTCGGACGAGCCTATCAGCGCGACATCGTCCGCCACTCAACTCCGCGCATCCGGCAGCAAAAGCAGACCGGACGAATCGAGACGCAGACGTTCAAGATCCACAAATCGCGCCCGCTCATTCTCGCCATCGGAAAAGCCCTGATGCCGCACTATGGCCTCAGCGAGTCGGAGGGCGAGTTCCTGGCCAACTACGACATCGGTTTTCGCATGCGTGGCGCGGAGGATAGTTGAATCGCCGGACGGCGCGGGGCTATACTGCGACAGGACTCCTCTCCCGGTGAGGCTCGACCTCGATGACCAATCGATGCATTCTCGCCTGTGCCTTCGCTTTCTCTCTGGCCGCGCCGGCGCCGGCGCGCGAGCCGCTCAGTCAGGGGAAACCGCTCAGTTACTGGCTGTTGCTCCTGCGCGAACGCGAACTACGCATCGAGCCACCCGGCAACGAGGGAAACGCTCTCGGGGCAGGTCCACTCCAGACTTCGATCGCTCTGCGCGAACTCGGAGCGGACGCTCGCGCTGCCGTCCCCAACCTGCTCGCCTGGTTCCGCGAGGGGGATAGCAGCGCGGAAGGACAGCGCGCCAGGGCGCAGTATCTCGTCTCCGCCCTGCACGACGTTGGCTGCACTGATCGGTCTCTCGCGCCGCTGCTGATCGGTCTGACCTCGCTCGGACACGACGATCTGGCTCAAGCCGCCCTCCAGGCTCTGAAACCCATCGATCCTGAAACACACGCCGTCCTGACACGACAGCGCAACGCACGCCTGTCCGCCCATTTTCTGGAGGAGTTCCAGGCCGCCGATCCGCACCAGCGGCTCCATGCACTCGCCGGCCTGGCCGAACTCGATCCCGTGCAAGCTCAGATCGGTCTGCCCTTCCTGAACGAGCGGTTGCTCGACCCCGTGGCTGCGGGTTCAACTCGGCCCGAGGAGTCCCTCGATCCCACGCCGATCCTGCAACAGATGGGCGTGGCCGCCCGCAGTTCGGCCCCTCTGCTCGAGTATCGCTATCGTCAGGAGGGCAAAGCGTCGTTCATGATCGCCCTGGCGAATGTCGCTCCCGAAAAGGCTGGCCCGCTTCTGCGTCGCGAATCTGCCGACGCTCGCAAGGCAATCCTCCACTTGCTCGCGCAAAGCAGAACACTCCAGCCGACCGCCGCCCCTCTGTTCGCCGATTTCCTCGCTGATCGCAGCGTCTCGCTCGATGCGGCGACCGCGTTGCTCCGCCTCGATCCGGGCAAGGCGAAGAAGGCGCTGCCGCTGTTCGCCGAGGCGCTAAACGATCTCGACCCGGAGACTCAGTAGATTCCGTTTTGGTCCGTTTGAGTCGGTTGCTGTAAGTTAGCCCCAGGCAGGACGTTCCGCGTAGGTTTCCTCTCTGATACCCAGCCGCTCTTCCGCGTAGTGTTGCAACCACAGCAGCATTTTCCGGAA
>JBBRIK010000265.1:0-6982 GCA_038221045.1 Gemmatales bacterium | reverse complement strand
GCCCTGCCCGCCCCGCTCGACCTTCAGCCGCCGTTCCACCCCGGTGGTCTGCGATACGCCGTAAATCGTCATTGCACCCGTCCCGTTCTCGTTCGAGTTTCGCCACCCCTGATCGTAACGGATGCCCGGCCAGCCGCGTTGACCTTTCCTCGGGTGGGGCTTGACTAGTTCTATTATGCTGGATTGGCGAGCGGGGCCAGTCATGGCCCCGGGTTGAGGAACTACCGGGGCCATGACTGGCCCCGGTTTGAGGAACTACCGGGGCCATGTCTGGCCCCGCTCGCCGGGCGAATCGGACAATCGCACACGGCAGAATTAACAGTATCGCTTGTGCCTTGCCCCTGGCATAGTAGGGCTTTCTCTCCGCTTCTTGGCTACGCCACGAGGGAGACGGTTTCATGGGCGCATTGAATCGGCGGACGTCATCGAGAGGGACCACAGACATGATCCAACGAACCGAAATGACGCGCCGCGGGCTGCTGCGGACAGCGGCTATTGCCGGTGGGAGTGCTCTTTTGTCCGGCTCGCTCGTGGAGGCGGCCGAAAAGCCCGTAGGCAAGGTGGGACTGCCTCAGGTCAAGCCTCAGGACATCGGCCTCGATCCCAAATGTCTTCAGGCCGCTTACGACTTGATGGAGAAATGGACGACGGGGCCGAAGGCTCCAGTCCCAGGAGGAGCAATCCTGGTCGGCCGCTTCGGCAAGACGGTGGCTCCGCGTTTGTTCGGCCGGCAAGGGCCGGAGGCCGACGCCGAGGCGATTCGCAAAGATGCCATGTTCTACATGGCCTCGATCACCAAGCCGGTGATCTACATCGCGGCGATGATGCTGGTCGAGCGGGGCCGGCTCAACCTCAGCGACCCGGTCATGCGCTATCTGCCCGAGTTCACCGGGAAGGGCAAGGAAGCCACGCAGGTCCTTCACCTGTTCACTCACACGTCGGGACTGCCGGACGAGTTGCCGAACAACGCCGAACTGCGAAAGCAGCACGCTCCGTTGAAGAAGTTCATCGAGGGGTCGATTCAGGCCGATCTGCTCTTCAAGCCCGGCACCCGGCAAAGCTACTCCAGCTCGGCCACCCTCCTCGTCGCCGAGATCGTGCAGCGGTTGTCGGGGCTGTCCATCCAGGAGTTCGTCCGCCGCGAGATCGTCGAGCCGCTGGGGTTGAAGTCCACCGGCCTGGGGTCGCAAGGGTTTTCCCGCGAGCGGCTCGTGCGCGCGACCGTGCCGGACTACCAGGCCGGTACCGAGTTCAGTTGGAACAGCAGGTACTGGCAGGAGTTTGGCTCGCCAGCCGGCGGATTGTTCAGCACCCCCGAGGATTTCGCCGTCCTGTGCGCCCTGATGCTCGGCGGGGGCAAGTGGGGTGACGTGCGGTTGCTGTCTCCCGCGACCGTCCGCATGATGACCAGCAACCGCCTGAACGACCTGCCCGACCTGCCCGAACCGGTGCGGCGGACCCAGCCGTGGGGCCTGGGCTGGCGGCTCAATCACCTGGGAATGCCGGACAGTTGGGGCGACCTGCTGGGCCGGCACGTCTTCGGACACACCGGGTCGGTGGGCAACCTGGTTTGGATGGACCCGCAAACGCAGGGCTTCTGCATCCTGTTCACGAACTACCTGCGGGCAAGAGCGCCGTGGCGGCTCGTGCATCTATCAAACGCTGTGGCGGCGTCGTTTGTGTGACAAGCAACAAGGCCATTCCATGAGCCCCCGCTGTCCGCAGCGCCGCTCACTCGTGGACTACTTTACCACCCACAATCGTCCGGATTACCGTTGTCTCGGCAATGTGGTCCTGCTCCTTCGGGTCGAGGATATCGCGCGACAGCACGACCAGATCGGCAAACTTGCCGGTCTCGACGCTGCCGCGATCCTTCTCCTCGAAGGCCGCGTAGGCCGAGTTCAGCGTGAAACACTCGATCGCCTCCGCGATCGTGATCTTCTGGGCGGGAAACCACCCCTTGGGATGCTTGCCATCGAGCGTCCGTCGATTCACTGCCGCATCGAGTCCGAGCAGCGGATTCAGCGGCGAAACCGGCCAATCGCTGCCGAACGCGACCTTCACTCCCGCGTCCAGCAGCGAACGGTTGGCATACGACGAGGCGCACCGCTTCGCGCCGATGCGCCCCTCCGCCCAGCGGCCATCGTCAATGATGTGGTACGGCTGCATCGATGCGATCACCCCCAGGTCCGCGAATCGTTTGTAATCCTGGGCGCGCAGGATCTGGGCGTGTTCGATGCGGAAGCGTCGATCACGCGGGCCATTCAGCTTCGTCGCCTCGGCGAACAGGTCGAGTACCTCAGCGTTGCCGCGGTCGCCGATGGCGTGAATGGCGACGTTCAGGCCTGCTTTATCCGCGCCAACGATGAACTCGCGCAACTTCGTCAACGGCGTGACGAAGATCCCGGTGTTCATCGGTTCGTGCAGGTACGGCTCGAACAGGCGGGCCGTGCTGGAACCCAGGCTGCCATCGACGAACCCCTTCATGCCGCCGACCTTGACCCAGTCGTCGCCGTGGCCCGTCTCGACGCCGAGCTTCGCCAGCTTCTCCCACCCCTCCAGCGGCCAGCGCATATCGATTCGCAAAGTCAGCCGGCCGCTCTTCGCCAGTTGCTGATAGAGACGGAAGAGACGCCGCCGGGTGTCGTCGTCGCCGCCGTCCATGTCCTGCACGCTCGTGACGCCCATTTGCCGGGCCTCTCGCAAAGCGGCGTGAATCGCCTCGGCAATTTCCTCGGACGCCGGATGGGGGATGAGGCGACTGACAAGGCTCATGGCGTTGTTGCGCAAGATGCCGGATGGCTCCTTGCTCGAGGGTACATGGTAGATGAGGCCGCCGGATGGATCGGGCGTCTCGGCCGTGATGCCGGCCAACTTCAACGCTTGACTGTTGACGACAGCCATGTGTCCGTCGTAGCGCTGCAAGAAGACGGGACGATCGGGGACGTATTTGTCGATCAGCTTCGCCGACGGCAGATAGCCCTTGAAGGTCCGATCGTGGTCCCACTCCCCGCCGAGCAGCCAGCGGCCGCGCGGCAGCTTGCGGTCGAACTCGCGCAGCCGGCGGCCGAACTCCTCCTCATCCTTGGCGTCCTTCAGAGCGACTCGCGCCAGGGCCACCCCCGAGGCGAGCAGGTGAACGTGACTGTCGTAAAAGCCCGGCACGACGCGACGGCCCTTCAGATCGAGGACATGCGTTTTGGGGCCGATCAGCTTGCGCGCCTCGTCGGAGGAACCGACGAAGAGGATGCGATCGCGCCAGATGGCGACCGCCTCCGCCTCGGGCTGTTTGCGGTTGACGGTCCAGATCTTACCGTCGAGCAGCACGAGGTCGGGTGCGGGAACAGCGCCGAGCAGAAACAAACCGAGACAGGCAGACATGCGATTCCTCCTTGCCGCTTGCGGCTTTGCAGTACCGTCTGAGATGCCACTAGCAGTGTCAATCGACGTCCCAGATGACGATGTCATGAGCGTTGCCGCCCGCGGCGGCGGTCAGGCCGTCCGGAGCGAAGGCGACGGCGTTGATGCGTCCGAGTTGCCAGTCGAACCGCGCCCGCTCGGCCCCTGTATGCGGGTCCCACAGACGAACCGTCGAGTCCCAGCCGCCGGTCGCGAGGCAGTCTCCGTTGGGAGTGAAGGCCAGCGTCCACGCTCGCTCCGCGTGTTCGCCGAGCGTCAAGTGCGGAAAGAACCCGCCTGGACGAACGTCCCAGACCCGGACTCCTCGGCCGGGCAGGGTCGCCAGTAGCGCGCCGTCAGGACTGAACGCCAGCGCATGGACCGCGGCCCCGCGCGGCAACTGAGTGATCCGGTCCCCGGCCGGCACTTCCAGCAGATCGGTTGTCCCATTTCCCCAGCCGACCATCAACGCATCGCTGTCGGGATGAAAGGCCAGGCTCCAGACGCCTGCCGAGATACTCTCTGGAGCTTCCAGCACCCTCTCAACCGTGGTATTCATCTCGCGCAGAAGAAGGGTGGCCAACTGTCTGCCGTCCGTGGCCGAGCGATCCGAGCCGCAGGCGAGATACAGGCCATCGGGGCTGAAGGCGAGCGCATTGATCGTGTACTCGAAGCGCGCGAAGAGGCTGATCCAGTTGTCGCTCGCCAACTCCCACAACATCACCTGTTTGTCGTGACCACCCGTGACGACGCTCGCGCCGTCAGGGGAGACGCACAGCGCCTGAACGCCCTGGGAATGCGCGTGATGCTGGGCGATTTCTCCTCCTATCCGCACGTCCCAGAGGCGGACCGTCGCATCATCGCCGGCGGAGACGAGCATCCTGCCGTCCGGCGTGTAGGCCAGCGCCTGGATCGAATTGGTGTGTCCCTTCAGGACGAGCATTCGGCTCCCTCATCTCACTTCCACGGCGCGCCGCGTTTGATCCAGTCGATCAGATCGTCGATTTGCCGTGCGTCGAGCTTGCCCTTGGGCGGCATGTGCAGATTGTCCTGATAGCGGACGGCCTTGATGAGCAGACTCTTCTCCGGCTCGCCAGGGACCAGAGCGGGTCCGTGATCGCCTCCGCGCAGCAGGTCCGCACGCGTCGAGACGTCGAGGTTGTTGCGGATGCGCTCGCCCCCGTGACACTTCAGACACGACTCGCGCAAGAGCGGCTGAATGCGCTGCTCGAAGAACCGTTCGTCCTCCTTTTTCCCCTCCACGCCGGACAAGAGGGCCGGCAACAGGCAGAGTCCGGCCAGGGAGAGGTGAGCGAACAGCGTCTTCATCGAATCCGCTCCTGGAGTCACTTCTGTTTTATTTTCGCGAGAAGGTATCGAGCCGCCTCCTGCACTCCTCGCGGCGGTTCGCCGGGGAAAAAGTTCACCACCTGATCGGCCAGCGTCAAGGTCTCCTCAGCGCGGGCGCGATCACCTTGCTCGAGCGCCAGCATGCCCCGCAAAAAGTGAACGTGCGCCTCCTCGACGCAGCCGATCAGGCAACTCCGCGCGAATTCGCGTAGATAATACTCCCGGACGAAGGGATGCAACCGGATCCACATGCCCGCATCGGTCAGTTCGGGTTTCAGCCGGAAGAGGGCCTCGTTCCAGTTCTCCGAAGCTGGCCGCGGCGCGTCGAGGATAGCCTTGCAGAGAATAAGCGACATGGCTTCCTTGGCGGTCATCGATTGTCCCGGCGGGTCCATTGACACGGCGACCTGAGCCCGCCGGGCCTCCACGCGAATGTTGGGGTTGTTGGCGCAGGTGGAGGCGATCTCCTTCAAGCACTTATCCGCCTTAGAGTAGTCCCCGGAGGCGGACGCCAGCAACGTCGACATCCACAGGTAGCCAAAGGTCCCCAGCCGGCTTCGCCATTGCTCTTCCTTGGTCAGCCCCTCCTTCTCCTCGATGTCGGCGAACCAGTTATGGACGTCGCGAATCCGCCCCGTCATCAGACCCAGTTCGATTTGCATCCGGGTGCCCTGATCGCCGAAGGCCGCGTCGTTGGAGGCGAGCAGGATCTCCAGCGCTCGCCCGGCCAGGCCCATATCCAGGGCCCGGAAGGCCCTCACGTCCACCTTGGCGACGTCCTTCTGGACCTTCTCGAATGCGCTGCGCTGGTCCTCGACGAATTTCTCGATCTCGGCCGCCTTTTCCGCCATGTCCTTGATGCGCTTGGCGAATCCCTCGGGTGTCTCGGCGGAACGCTGGCCGGCCGCGCGGGCGTACTTCAACTCGGCCTGACGATGTTGCGACTCGATGTCCCTGAACCCGCCGATGAGGTGGTACAGTTCGGCCAGTTGCCTGTGGACCTGCTCCTGGTCCTTGCGATAAAGCAGGGCGCTGCGGAGGGCGGCCACGGCCTGAACGTGCCGCACCTGAAGCAGCAGCCGCGAGCCAAACGTCGGCTGGGTCTTGAATTGGTCTTGCCACCTGAAGTCTTCCGCCCAGACACGTTCGCGCGTCTGTCTCACAATCCGGTAATAAGCGTCGCCGAGGTCCCTGTGAGCGGCGGAGTCGTTGGGCCGTTGGTACACGCCCCGGCGGGCGGCGCGGATGGCCAGGAGCAGGTTTTCGGGCGGGCCGGAGTCGAGGTGCCAGAGGAACCTCTCGTAGAGGTGAAGCCAGACGTACCTCTCCAGTTCGGTAATCGATTCGAGTTGGCCTGTCTTCTCCTTGCCACGCGCGCTCTGATAGCACTGGCCGGCCATCAGAGCCGGGATCAGCGCGGGAGGTGCCAGCGTGCCGCTCGGGACTCCGCCGGTGAGCAGCGACGACGCCAGGGCGGTTTCCCAAAGGCGGGTGTTCTGATTGGCCAGCAGCGGGATGTGAACGTCGAATTGCAGCAGTTGGCCAAACGCCTCATCGGCTTCTAACGTCCGGCTCGGCACGGGATCGGTGAACGGCGCCCACGGCGGCGGATCCAGCGGCAACCAGGGCATCCCCTCCGCCGGTGCACGCGTCTCGGGCGAGGGCGCATAGGCCAGCGCCTCGAAGTTCAACTCGTGCTTGCGGTATTCGGGCCGAACCGCCGCGTTGCCGAACACATAGGCGTGTCCGTCCTGGTAGAGCAGCACCCAGTCGCCCTTCTGCGCCGTCAGCCGCCGCAGCGGAGCGTATAGCCTTTCGCCCACCGAATCATGGAGAACGACATGATCGATCTGGAGCCGTTCGAGAATCGTCCGCCACTCCTCGGGCGCTCGGGCCGATGAGGCTGCCTGACCCGCGGATAGACTGCGGCGCAGATCGACGTAGTCCTTCACCACATTGACGAACAGGGGGTAGCGATTATCGAAAAAGCCCTTGATCTCCGGAGCGTAGTAGGCAAGGACATTGTCCAGCTCCGGCGAGAAGTGGAAGCCCCGGGCGTCGGCAGGCAGCACGCCGTCTTCGTGGAGTTGCTTCAGCTTCAGTGCGGTGTTCTTAAGGGCGGGATCGAGTTCATCGGCGAAGGCGACGCGGCGATTCACATAGGGCCAACTCTGCAGCCAGCCCGGCCACCCGGCCACGAGCAGGCCAAGGAGGAAGAGGCTGCCGAATACCT
>JBBRIK010000264.1:0-6994 GCA_038221045.1 Gemmatales bacterium | reverse complement strand
CTTTCTCCCCTCACCCCCAACCCCTCTCCCCAGGAGAGGGGCGAGGGGAGCAAGAAGGAACCCCGAGGGTGGAGCCCTCCCCCTCAGCGCCGCGCGAATGCCTGGATGACGAAACGCTCCTCGTTCTCCTTCATCCACTTCCGGGCCGCGTCCCAGCGCTCTTGCGTTGTGGGAATCTTCGCGACATCGAATCCGTCGGCTGGCTTGACGCCGAGCATGTTGAACAATCGCCAGGTGGTCAGGCGAATTTCCACGACGCGGGGCGCTTCCGTCTCGGCCAGCGCACGCAGGATCAGCTTACTCGTCGCGGCGTCGATGGGAGTCGTCTTGGTCTCAGCGGCGTGAACGCCTGGCTGGAAAGTGCGATACTCGCTGATGAGCAGGGCAGCGGTCAGAAGACGATCCTCGGCCTTGGCCGACTTCAGGCTGGCGAGCGGATCGCGAAGCAACTGGCCCATGCGCTTGAGTTGTTCCACCTGAATCTTGAAACGCGGGTCGCTTTCTTTGGCGACAGGGTAGTCGTAGGCGTCCGGCGGCAGAATGTAAACCGGCTCCTGGGCGTGGGCGTTGAGGTAGAAGATGGCCTCGAAGCCGACCGGCATGCTCTGCGGCTTGGGGAGAGCCATGCGGATGTGCGTCAGCCGCTCGTCGCCCTTGAACATCGACACGACCTTGACGACGAAAACCTCATGCGGCAGCGGTTCCTGGCCAAAGCTGTGCCGCATGCGCAGAGACCGGCTCTCGACACCGGTGATCTTGCCGACCAGAACCATGTCGGCGATGGCCATTCGCGCTGTCGGACTGGGCATGCCGTAGCCGCATGCCTCCACCAGCGCGGGAATAGCCAGCACCACCAGACTCGCCACGATGATTTGAATTGATCGCATCGCCCGTCCTCCTTCGTTCGTTCGCTCCCGAAGACCTCTACCATCCTGAACGCGAGGACGTCCCACGAAATGCGAAATTGTTTCCCTGAAGCTCAGGGATCTCTGGCGACGCGGACTCCCACGACCGTCAGCCCAAGCCCACTGTAGGTAGTCCCGAGCGTGTTGCGGGCCGCAGAGCGCGTCTGCTCCGGCCAATGGTTCCAGCCGCCGCCTCGATAGACACGCGTCGATCCGGTCCCCGGCCCCGGCGGATCGCTGGCCGGCGACTTCTGATAGTAGCCGGGCTCGTAGCGATCCCAGCACCATTCGGGGACGTTGCCGTGCATGTCGTGCAGGTCCCAGGCGTTCGGCTTCTTCTCGCCGGCAGGATGCGTTCGGTCGCCGGAATTGCCCGCGTGCCAGGCAAAAGCGTCCAGCGAGCCCGCGTCGTCGCCGGACGCCCAGCGCGTCGAAGTGCCGGCCCGGCTGGCGTATTCCCATTCCGCCTCCGTCGGCAGCCGATAGCCGCTGCCGCTGCGCACCGTGACGACGTTCTTCTCGATGCGATAGTAGGGATCGAGGCCGTGCTTCTCGCTCAGACGATTGCAAAAAGCGACGGCGTCCATCCAACTGAGCGATTCGACGGGATGCTTGCGCGTGTCGGCTTCCTTGATCGACTTACGCGATCGGCCCTTTGCGTTGAAGGTGCTGGGATTGGTTCCCGTCACTTCTTCGTACTGTTCCTGCGTCACCTCGAACTTGCCGAGCAGGAAGGGTCGGGTGATGCGAATCTCATGACGCGGTTTCTCGTCGACCGAGGCGTTGAGTTCGCTGTCCGGCGACCCCATGAAGAACTTCCCCGCCTCGATGCGGACCATCTCGATTGTCGGACTCGGACCCGGTCCGGCGAGCCGAGTTGGACTGTCGGGTGTAGGTCCGGCGAGCCGAGCCGGACTGTCGGGTGTAGGTCCGGCGAGCCGAGCCGGACTGTCTTCCGGTGCCGCTCGGCTCGCGGCACCTACCTTCCGAGCCGGACCGTTCTCCGGTGTCGCTTGCAGCAGAAAGAACAGACCGACAAGCAAGCTTGCCGCCAGTGCGGCGACGAGAAGCCGGCGGCGCGGCGCGGGAGAGCGATGCGCTCCCGTGCGAATGCGTTCCAGTTCATCGGCCACAGCGAGCATCGAGGCCGGACGATCCACGGGCCGTTTCGCGAGCATGCGCTGAAACAGCGAGTCGAGAGCGGGCGGACACTCCGGTCGAACGGCGCGAAGGGAAGGCACCGGAGAATCGCGATGAGCGAGGAGCGTCGCCAGGACCGATTCGCCCTCGTGCGGCGGCGAGCCGGTCAGCAGGAAGTGCAGGGTGCAGCCGAGACTGTAGACGTCCGCGCGAGCGTCGGCATTGCGTGGATCGAGTCCCTGTTCGGGGGCCATGTAGGCCGCCGTCCCCATGACGACCGAGCCGCCCGTCAGCGGATCGGCGGGGACGGGACGATCCGGCATCGTCAGACGCGCCAGGCCGAGATCGAGGACCTTGAGCGTTCCTGATGAGTCGAGCAGCAGGTTGGCCGGCTTGACGTCGCGATGGATGATCCCGACGACATGGGCTTGCGCCAATCCGCGCGCCGCTTGCATCAGCAAATCGATCGCCTGCTCGACCGGCATCGGCCCCTTCTCGCGGACGTGCTGAGCGAGGCTGCGGCCCTCGACGTACTCCATCACCAGAAAGCGTCCGTCCTCGCTGTCAAAGGCGTCGTGGGCGGCGACGACATGAGGATGCGACAGCCGGGCCAGGACTTCGACCTCACGTTGGAAGCGAGCAGCCGCCTCCGGCTGACGCGACAGGGCAGGGGCGATGGTCTTGATGGCCACGATGCGATTCATCCGCCGATGCCGTGCCTTGAACACCCAGCCCATGCCGCCCAGGGCGATGGGTTCGAGCAGCTCATACTCGCCCACCTGCTGACCGGCGCGCAACGTCTCCAGGGGTGCCTTCCAGGCGAGGGTCTTCGCTCCCGCCGCGAGGGAGGCGAGCACGGGATCCTCAACAGCAACTTCCGGCAAGGGACGCAAGCAGCGGACCAGCGAGGTCGAACCGCCATCGAGCGTCTCGGCCTGGCGGCGACAGGACGGACACTCCTGGAGGTGCCGATCGATGTCGTCGTTGTCGAGATCGCCGCGGACGAAGGCTCGCAACTGATCCGGTCCGGGGCAGTGACAGACGTCCATCATGGCTTGCGCTCCGTTGGCGGGTAGGTCCGGCGAGCCGAGCCGGACCTGTGCTGCGATGACGCTCTCAGTGCGCCGTTTGCGATGAATCCGGCGAGCGGTATCGCAGTACGAGTGCCGCTCGGCTCGCGGCACCTACCTGGGTAGGTCCGGCGAGCCGAGCCGGACCTGTGCTGCGATCACGCTCCCAGTGCGCCGTTGTCGCTGAATCCAGCGAGCAGTATCGCAGTACGAGTGCCGCTCGGCTCGCGGCACCTACCGAATAACGCCAAGGCGTCCCGCGCTTCAACTCAACACGTCGCCCAACTCCTCGCGAAGACGATCGAGGACACGATAGCGCGCCTTGCGGACGGCAGCAGGCGTCATGCCCAGTTCGATGGCCACCTCTCGCGGCTCGCGGTTGTCCATCTGGACCATCCAGAAGGCCGTCCACGTCTTCTCCTCGACTTCGGGACGAATCAGGTCGAGGGCTTGATGCAACTGGCGCGTCAACAGGGCGTTCTCGGTCTCGTCCGTCTCGGCTCCGGTCTCGTCCGGCACTTCGAGCAGCAGACGTTGCGCATCGCTGCCGCCACTGGCGGCGGGTTGACGTTGCCGGCGGCGATGATGGTCGAGAACCTTGTTGCGCGTGATGGTCCGCAGCCAGCCGCGAAAGCTATCGCCGGCCCGATCGCGGCGGAATTCGAGGAGATGCTCGGACACGGAGCGGAAGACTTCCTGAAAGACGTCGGCGGCGTCGGCATCCCCCAGGCCGCTCTTGCGGCACCAGTGCAGGACAAGCGGGGCATACAGATCGACGAGCCGTTCCCACGCGGCCGGCTGTCGAGCCTGCGCCCGTTGCAGAAGCGTCAGCGACGTCGCCTGGGAGTCGTTCATGAACTGAACGTACGGCTAATGAGTTCCTGAACCTGATCGTGCAACTCGTTCAGCGCCAACATGGCGTCCGGCGAGCCGCCTCGATCAGGGTGATACTTCATCGCGAGACTGCGGTACACCATGCGGATGTTACCCGCCAGCGATTGCCCAAGGGGCGACACATTGCGAACCGGAGCCTCGGCTGCTTCATCCTTGACGGCCGCTGCTTTCTTCTGCTTCTCCGGAGGCGGGGGCGGCGGCGGCTCATTCGCTGGCGGCGGAACGTCATCGCGACGTCCCAACTCATGTTCGACTTCCTTGCGTAGTGCCGCGTCAAGCGTGTCGTTCTCATCGCGCAGCCAGACGAGGTATTCCGTCGGAATGGATTGCAGGCGCTTGCCGCGATGTTTGCCGAACGGCATCTTGGCGCTGGACATGATGGTTCCTCTTGCTTCTCGGTCACTTGTCGAGAGCCGGCCGTTTCGTGTGCCAGTCGCTCGCTTGCTGATAGGCCCGGCCCAGCGCCAGCAGCGTCGTTTCGCTCCACGCTCTGCCGACCAGCATCAGCCCGGTCGGCAGTCCCTTCTGGCCGAACCCATTCGGGATCGACAGGGCCGGCTGCCCGGCGGCGTTGCTGCCAGCAATGAGCGGGGGGCCACCTCCCAGACCGCGATAGGTCTTATCGAAGTCGCGATCAATCGGATACGAGATGGTATCCCGCGTCGGCGCAACCAGGGCGTCGAAGCCGGCGTGCAACTCGTCGAGGGCCTTCTTCATCAAACCGCGCAGACGCAGCGCTTGCAAGTAATCGACGGCCAGAACCATCGACGCCGCGAAGCCGCCGGTCCGAATCGCCTTGTCGCGCAACTTCAGCGCCTTGCCGCTTTCGAGCAGCTCGCGGAACGCACTCGCCCCCTCAGCCCGGACGATGGTGCTGACCGCCTCGCTGAACGGCAGATCGGGATACTCCACGTCCTCGGTCACGTCGGCGATGGTCTTCAGAATCTTCATCGATTCCGTGAAGTTCTTCTTCACCTCCGGCTGCACTTTCTCGACGCAGTCCTTGACGACCCCGATCTTGAATTTCTTCTTCGTCTCCTTGACCGCCGGCCAGACGAAGGCACGACCGGAACTGGTGGCATCGTGCGGATCGCGGCCAACGAGGGCATTGAGGACGAGGCCACAATCGTCGGCGGAGCGGCACATCGGGCCGAGTTTGTCGAGTGTCCAGGAGAGGGCCATCGCCCCAAAACGGCTGATTCGCCCATAGGTGGGACGCAGCCCGCTGACGCCGCAATAGGAGGCCGGCGTCATGATCGATCCCGACGTTTCCGAGCCGATCGCGAAGCCGACAAGCCCTGCGGCGACGCACGCTCCCGAGCCGGACGACGAGCCGCCGGCCCAGTAATCGCGATTCCAGGGTGTGCGACAAGGACCGGTGAAGGAGGCGTCGGCATTGTTGTAGCCGAACGCGCCGGCCAGTTCGACCATGGCCAACTTGGCGAGGAGGACCGCTCCCGCCTCATGTAGTTTGCGAATGGCAGTCGCATCGAAGTCGAAGACTTGCTCCTTGTAGGGTTCCGCGCCCCAGGTGGTCTTGACACCCTTGGTGGCGAGCAGGTCTTTCGCGCCGTAGGGAATGCCGTGCAGCGGTCCACGATAGCGCCCCGCCTTGATCTCCTGATCGGCTGCGCGGGCCTCTTTCAGGGCCAGATCGCGCGTGATCGTGACGACGGCCCCCAACTTTGGCCCATGCTTTTCGAGACGTTCGAGATACGCCTTCGTCAGGGCTTCCGAGGTGAGCTTGCGGTCGTGCAGGAGAGGGGCAAGAACGGTGACGGGAGAGTACAGCAACTCCTCGGTGATCTCGATCATGAGCGGCACGCTTCTCTCTGGGATCAGGACAGGCCGGCGGAGAAGAAGACAGCCGGCTCATCGCTGTTGAAGAGCGGGACGCGTTTCATGCGCTCAGCGGAACCCAGCAGCCGCAAAATGCCGCGCGCGACTTCTTTGAGTTGTGCCTCGTTGAGATACTCGCCGTACTTGACTTTCGCGAGGGCGAGGAGGGCGTCGGCCTGAGCGGCGAGGGGATCGGCGGCGGGCTTCTCCGCCACGGCCAACGCGGGCGCGAAAGCCAGGACGGCGAGGGCAGCGAAATCGCGGCGTGAAAGTTGGTCGGGATTCATCGAAGCAGCCTCGTCTCCGAAGGGGCATCGTTCACGGAGACGCATCGCTGGCGGCCAGGACGCTGTCGCCTTCGCGAACGCCGGCGAGAACCAGGCTGTCTTCGTTGAGATAGATGTCGTCTCCGGAAGCATCGACCCGGCTGGTGACGAAACGCACCGAACCGTCGATGTACAGGACATTTTGACCCATCCCGCCGTGATCGCGGCTGTTGCCGTCACTGGCGGCGACCCTGCCGGAGAAGGGAGGACAGTCGGCCATGATGGGATGACGGTCCATGCCCGCGCCGCGCCGAAGTCCTTGCAGGCCGTTGCGATCGCGATAGCCGAGCGAGTAGGCGTAACTGCCGGCCAGTTCCACCACCGCTCGCTCGTAACGTGGCCTGTCGATCCTGTACCACTCCTCAAGCCGCCGTACTCGATCCATTTCCACTGGCGATGTCCGCTCTTCTCTTCCGGGACAACTCAGACTCACGGAAGTGGTCAGCACGCCGGCATCGGTCAGGATGGGAATAAAGACGCCTGCGAACGCATGGGGGCCGGACGCCTCGACGCGCGGAAAGGTACTATCCTCGCGCCGATCGGCGTAGCGATCCAGCGATCCATGAAAGCGTTGCAGGTTGTCCTGACAGGTGGTGATCTGAGAGCGCCGTCCCGCCTTGGCGATCCAGCCGGCCGCGAGCCCCATCGTGACGAGCAGCAGGGCCGAGGCGACGAGAACGTCGGAGCGTCTCCACCAGCCGCGCGGCACGGCCTGCGCACGGCCCAGACGGGGTGCTGAGGGCAGGGAGCGTTCCGGCTGTCGCGCAATCAGTGCAAGAGTGTTCGCAACCAGATCGGGCGGAGGGTCGCTCTCGTCGCG
>JBBRIK010000263.1:0-7002 GCA_038221045.1 Gemmatales bacterium | reverse complement strand
GAGCGGCACCAGAAGACAGTCCGGCTCGGCTCGCCGGACCTACTCGGTAGGTGCCGCGAGCCGAGCGGCACCAGAAGACAGTCCGGCTCGGCTCGCCGGACCTACCCGGTAGGTGCCGCGAGCCGAGCGGTACCGGTACTGCGATGTGGCTCGCGAGATTCACCGACAACGTCGCATGTTGAGCGACATCGGGGTATCGGTCCGGCTCGGCTCGCCGGACCTACTGTCGGCCCATGACGCGCAGCCGGCCCGGAACTAACTCAATGGTGATGTGGTGAACTCCTTCCTCGGGCTGGCAGAAGAACTCGCCGTCGCCGTGCGTCATCAGTGCCTCGTCGCTCACCACTTCCACACGCCGGCAACGGCCTACCCCGATGACGGGATTGTCCGTCGGAATCCGTCCCGAAATCATGCGCGGCACATAGCGGAGCAGCCCGAGCCGGCTCAGCCGGCCAACATGCAGGTAATCGAACAGCCCATCATCAAGAATGGCGTTCGGCGTCAGCAGGAAGTTGCCTTCACGCTGTCCCAGGCCGAGCGTCAACGTCAGTGTCGGCACCCTCTGGACCTCGCCGTCATCCAGGCGAATCGATAGCGGTGGATGGTGAAAATGCGACCACATAGCACGCATCACGGCCAGTGCATAAAGCGGAATACCACGCAGGCTCTTGATTCGCCGCGCCTGACGTGTGACGTAGCCGTTGAAGCCAATCCCCAGACAGTTCACGAACCAGCGCTGTCGGCCATCCGCGGCGCGGATCAGCCCCACATCGACCGACCGCAAGCCAATGCTGTCATCGCGGTGTCTCCACCAGTCCTCGTCCAGACCGAGGCTGAAGGCGTAGTCGTTGGCGCTGCCAACAGGCAAAACAGCGAGGATCGCTCGCGTTTTCTCGTCGCGCAGGAGGCCGTTCGCAACCTCGTGAACGGTGCCATCGCCGCCGGCCGCCGCGACGATGGCGAAATTCTGGGCCGCGCGGGCGGCCAGGTCCTCGGCGTGACCCGGCCGCTGCGTCGGCTGAAACTCCGCGTGTCGTCCCAGGACGCGCCGCAGGCGTGAGACGATTTGCTCGGCCTTGCCACGACCGGCTCGCGGATTGTAAATGACGCACACGTCGGCCATGACTGCCTGTCTTGCCGCTTGCGGCTTAGCAATCCTCTGCTAAACCGCAAGCGGCAGGAATACGGAAAGTTCTTTCCTAAACAATCAACGCCGTTGTCTCGGAATGCCCGAACATGAGGTTGAAGTTCTGCACGGCGACGCCGCTGGCCCCGCGAATGAGGTTGTCCTCGCACGCCAGCACCAGGACGCGATTGTGACTCACCCGAACCGTGAGGTCGATGTAGTTCGTCCCGGTCGTGAACTTCGTCGCCGGCAGATGCTCGACGACGCGGACGAACGGCGCTTTCGCATAGTACGCGCGATAAAGGTTGAGCAACTGCGCTTCCGACATCGGCCGGCGCGGCGTGGCGTAGATGGTGCTGAAGATGCCGCGGTCCATCGGGATCAGGTGCGGCGTAAACAGGATCGACACCGGCTCGCCCGCCACGTCGCCGAGGACCTGCTCCATCTCCGGCGCGTGCCGATGCTTGCCGACGCTGTAGGCCGCAACGCTCTCGTTGCACTCCGGAAAGTGGGTGGTCAGTTTCGGCGTTCGGCCCGCTCCCGAGACGCCGCTCTTGCTATCGACGATGATGCTGTTCAACTCGATGTGCTGGCCACTCACCAGGGGCGCGAGACCCAGGATCGCCGTCTGCGGATAACAGCCTGGATTCGCCACCAGGCGCGAGGTCGCGATCTCGTCGCCGTAGATCTCCGGCAGCCCATACACCGCCTCCGCCAGATGGGCCAGATCCTCGTGACTCTCGCCATACCACTGCGCGTAGAGGTTCGGATCGCGCAGCCGATAGTCGGCGCTGAGATCGACGACGCGAATCCCGCGATCGAGCAGCTTCGACAGGCTCGCCATGCTCGCGCCATGAGGCAGGCAGCCGAACGCGCACTCGACGCCCTTCGCCAGCAGCTTATCGACCGCGAACGGCTCGCAGCGAAGATCGAGGCGTCCGCTCAGGCTGGGATGCAACTCGCTGACCAGAGGTGTGCCTTCCTGGCGCGACGTGACGGCGACCAACTCCACGGCGGGATGCCGCAGCAGAATGCGAATCAGTTCCAGGGCCGTGTAGCCCGAGCCTCCAAGAATGGCGACCCGTGTCATGGTTGATTGTCGATTTCGGATTGTTGAGCCGGGGACGATCACTACCCTGTTCTGCAAGGTCATGGTATCGAGCAATCGACAATCTCAACGCGAAAATCGCAAATGCCAACCACACTACACACCGCCTCGGAGGACATTCGCCAGGGCCGGCTCTCTCCGCTCGATCTCCTCGACGAATGCCTCGCTCGCATCGACCAGTACGAGCCGAAAGTGCGGGCCTGGGTGTTCGTCGATCGCGACGGCGCTCGCGCCGAGGCCGAACGCTTGATGCGCGAGTTGAAGGCGGGCCACTATCGCGGCCCGCTGCACGGCATTCCCCTGGGCATCAAGGACATCTTCGACGTCTTCGACTGGCCGACGGCGGCGGGATCGCGTCTGTGGAAGCAGAGCATAGCCCGGCAGGATTCAACCTGTGTGCGCCGCTGGCGCGAGGCGGGAGCGGTCTTCCTCGGCAAGACGGTGACGACGCAGTACGCCAGCTTCGATCCGCCGCCGACGCGCAACCCCTGGCGGCTCGACCGCACTCCCGGCGGCTCCTCCAGCGGCTCGGCGGCGGCCGTCGCTTGCGGCATGTGCCTGGGAGCGATCGCCTCGCAGACGGGCGGCTCGATCACCCGGCCGGCGTCGTACTGCGGCGTTGCCGGGTGCAAGCCGACCTATGGCCGGGTCTCCTGTTTCGGCGTCGTCCCGCTCGCCGGTTCGATGGACCATCCCGGCACGATGGCGACCTGCGTTCGCGACGTCGCCCTGCTGCTTCAGATGATGGCCGGCCCCGATCCGCTCGACCCGCTCTGCGCGGATCGCGCCGTTCCCGACTATGTGGCCGCTCTCTCGCGTCCCAGCACGCCGCCGAGATTGGGCCGGCTGCGCGGCCTCTTCGAGGAACAGGCGGACGACGCGACGAAGACAATGCTCGATCAGGCACTTTCGGTACTGACCGCGAGCGGTGCGAAGATTGTCGATGTGACGCTGCCGGCAGCATTCGGCGACGTGTTGGCCCGGCATCGCATCGTCATGGCGGTCGAGGCGGCCATGTATCATGAGCCGCGGCTTCGGCGTCATCCCGAGGACTACGATCCGAACATCCGCAAGCTGCTCGAAGAGGGTCTGGCCTGTCCCGCGACGGAGTACGCGCGGACCAAGGAGCATCAGCGAGCCTTGAAAGAAGCGATGCCGGCATGCTTCGACGGCGTGGACGCCCTGCTGGTGCCAGCGACGCGCGGGCCAGCCCCGGACGTGGCGACGACGGGCGACCCTGCCTTCAACTCGCCCTGGAGCTACACAGGGCTTCCGGCAGTGTCGTTCCCTTCAGCCTGGACGCCGGAGGGCTTGCCGCTGTCGCTGCAAGCGATCGGCAAACCGTGGAGCGAAGCGGACCTGTTTGGCGTCGCCGCCTGGTGCGAGGATCGTCTTGGTGTCGAGAGGCGAATCCCGCAATGACTCGGCAGACTGCTCTGGAGTGTCCTCATGAAGAAGCGCGTGGCCGCCGTCGTGACCGAGTATCGCAAATGGTCCCATGCGGACGTCATCGTCGGCAAGATCATCGAGGGCTTCCTGTACGACGGCAAGGACGGCCCGAACATGCAACTGGTGTCGATGTATGTCGATCAGTTCCCCGAAAAAGACATGAGCCGGGCGCTCGCGAAGAAGTACGGCTTCAAGATTTGCACGACCATTGAGGAGACACTTCTCCTCGGCGGCAAGACGCTTGCCGTCGATGGCGTTGTCAACATCGGCGAACATGGCAACTATCCCACGAACGCGCGCGGCCAGATCCTCTATCCGCGCCGCCGCTTCCTCGACGAGGTGACGAAGGTTTTCGCGAAGGTGAAGAAGGCCGTCCCCGTCTTCAGTGACAAGCATCTCGCAGCCACCTGGGAAGACGCGAAGTGGATGTACGACCGCACGCGCGAGTTGTTCGTCCCGTTCATGGCTGGCTCGTCGATCCCGGTGACCTATCGCCGGCCCAACCTGAAGCTCGAAAAGGACTGTCCGCTCGTTGAGGCCGTCCAGATCGGCTACGGGCCGTTTGAGGGCTACGGCTTCCACGCGCTCGAAGGCTTGCAGTGCATGGCCGAGCGGCGCAAGGGCGGTGAGACGGGCGTGAAGTCGGTCCAGTGTGTCGATGGACCGGGGATGTGGAAGGCGCTCGACGATGGCCGATGGTCGAAGAAGCTGCTCGATGCCGCGTTGCCCCTGATCCCGGCCCATGCGAAGGCTGACCTGCGGGAAATCACGACGAAGAATGCCGAGGCGGGGGCCTTCCTGATCGAGTATCGCGACGGCTTCAAGGCCGCCGTGCTGATGCTCAACGGCTGGATCTACGAAGGCGAGGGCGGGTCGTTCCTCTTCGCCGGCCAGCTCAAGGGACAGGACAAGCCCATCGCGACACAGTTTTACACCCAGGAGCCGGACCCCTTTGCGCACTTCATCTTTCTTGTCAAGGCGATTGACTCGATGATGCAGACCGGGCATCCGCCTTATCCCGTCGAGCGAACGCTGCTGACGACGGGCATCCTCGACGCGGTTATGATTAGCAAGAGCGAGAAGAATCGTAAGGTCGAGACACCGCATCTCGACATCAAGTACAAGCCGACCGAATGGCCGCCCGCGACAGGGCCGATCATCAAGGGCATCAAGCGAACGTTTCCTTGAGAGTGGCCAATTGGAGATCGCGATGAACCTGATTCGCTGCCCCGCCTGTGATGGAGTTCTCAACTCCACTCCACAGCATCCGCTGGGAGAATTATGTTGCAGCACCTGTAGACGTCACTGGACTGCAGAGTACCTAGAGGCTTTGAACCAGCCGCGTGGCCCCAGGACGGTTCAAGAGGAGAACACTGTGTTTTCCGTACCTGACATCTCGTCACGCATCAACACCGTGGTTCGAGCAATTGAACCGCTCTACCACAGGAAGTTGCGGAACACCCTCCTCTGGGCATTTGGAATTTTCATGACTTTGGGCTTGATATGCTCAGGGATAATCGAAGCGGAGCTTGGCTATGGCATCTGGATGTTCTTCTGTTCGCTCTTTCTCTCTGTCGCCTTGGCAGGCTTCACGGCAATGTTTTTCGGCATCGGTGGTCCAGGGGCTGATATTACGGCTGCCGAGGCGCTCGAACAAATCCGGCAGGAAAACCGTCGAGCCAATGAAGAGGAGCAACAAGAGACCAGTTCTGATCTCTCACCACAGCCGAGAGGCGAGTCCACAGAAAACACGGACACCATCAAGCGCACCTCCCCGTGAGAGTGGCGAATCGGAGATCGAGATGAATTTCCTTCGTTGTCCCGCCTGTGATGGAGTGCTTGAGCCTTTTCAACGGGGTCAGCAGGAAGCTCTGGGCTGCCAATCTTGTGGTCGTTGTTTTTCCCCAGACTATCTCGAGGAACTCGAGGGCTGGTTCGAGCGAGGCCAACCTGCCCCGTCGCAGAGCAATCAGATCGCTTCCATCGAATCGCCCAACATTGCCCGGCGAGTGTACGGGGCTATCCGACCGAAGCCGAGTCAATCGCAGCGATTGCGAGGGCTGTTTTTCCGCGGCTGGGCGAGTTCCGTGGTCTTCTTCACTCTGTTTGGCTATCTGAATATGTCCGAATCTGACTCCTGGGCAAGTCTCCTCCCGTTCGCCGGTTTGGGAGCAATGATCGGGCTACTGAGCGGAGTTGTGTGGGTCTGCTTCTTTCTGACCCCGGAGGGAGATGCACCGTCCGCTGAAGACGGGTCAGCCCGCGAAGTCATGGAAGAACCGCGCCACCGGGATCGCCTGGCAGTGGAACGCATTGAAGGCGAGAGCGGCCCCAATTCCGCAATCCAGGCACGGCCACTCGCTGAGGACAGACCTGACGCCATCAAGCGCACTCCAAGCGATGATCCGTCCTGATTGGTGAGGTACTCCGGCAATTATTCGGGAACCGCGTCGATCTCTGAAGCGTGTCGCTCTCAGGATTTCGCCCGCCTCTGCCACTGCTCCTCGGCGGAGCTGGGACGCAAGTAGATCGGCTCCAGCGTCCAGACGTCGTCGCGTTCTCCCGCCTGAAAGCGCCGCAGTCCCCGGCGCAACAGGCCCTCCGGCGTCGGCAGTCGCGCTCCAACGTCAATCAACGGCAACCCGTCGAGCCGTCCCTGAAACGCCTCGACGCCGGGACCGCTGACGTGGGCCAGCGGCTCGCGATTCGCCAGCCAATCGTCGATCGAACAGATCCGCAACGGCGTCGCGGTCTCCAGAATGGCACCATTGCGGCGAAACGACTCGATGTAGATTTTCTCCTGCTGGGCATCCGCGAGGACGTCAACTCGTTGGACCTCGTCGGGGACCTGCTCCGCGATGACCCCGAACGTCTCGACGCCGAGCAGGGCGCAGTTCGTGGCGTAACTGAGCGTCTTCGCTGCCATCAGCCCGACGCGCAGGCCGGTGTAACTGCCGGGACCGATGCTGACGACGACGCCGGCGAGGTCGCGCGGCTGCCAGCCCTGTTCGCGCAGAAGCTCGCCGGTCATCGGCACGAGGTCGCGTCCGTTCCGTCGCGCCTCTTCCAGTCGCCGTGTTCCGAGCAGTGTGCCTCCCCTGGCGACAGCCACGAAACCGCCCTTGCCGGACGTCTCCAGAAGCAGCAAGCGAGGTTCGTCGCTCATGTCTCCGTCTCCGAACACGCTTACTACAATGAGGGTCAACACAAGGAGCCACGATGGCCGAACACGCTCTGCTCACCATCCATACCGACGGCGCGGCACGCGGCAATCCCGGACCCGCCGCCTATGCCTACGTCATCGAGGGGGACGACCAGG
>JBBRIK010000262.1:0-7005 GCA_038221045.1 Gemmatales bacterium | reverse complement strand
GGCGAGTAATGTCCCGGTTTGAAGAACTACCGGGACCATTACTCGCCCCGCTCGCCTATCCCGCATCTGATTGCTCGTGGCTGCGATCACCCTCCGCCTTGCTCCGGTCTCGGACTTACTTCCGCCTCAGCACCACCGTTTGATTCAGGTCAGCCTTGTGGGTGCTCTTCCCGCCGCCAGCCCAGTGGACCGTTACCTCCGCCGGGCCTTCCGCGGCACCCACCCCAAAGTGAAGCGTCAAATCGTTCTGACAACCGCTGCCGGTGCCGGCTTCGACCTGACGGGTGAACGTCTTGTCCCCCACCTTGACGACGACGCGGGAGCAGATCCCCAGCCGATTGCACTTGCCTGAACCTTCCAGGCGCACTTTCAGATAGCGGTGCTTGCCCATGACAGGAAGTTCGCCCAGCGTGTTGATCCAGACCTTGCCGCCGGAGACGAGGTCGAGGAAGCCATCGCCGTTGATGTCGGCGAACGCCGCCTGATAAGTGGACTCCGTGGACACGCCGGATTGCTTCGTCACCTCCTCGAATTTCCAGTTGCCGAGGTTGCGATACATCACACTCTTGTCGCCCGGATAAACCGTGGTGAGGATGAAGTCGGTCCGTCCATCATTGTCCACGTCGCCGGCCACCGCGACGGCGTAACTCTCCTGCCAACGCAGTTTGACGGTCTCGCTCTTGTCCTCGAAGCCGAATTTGGGTGGGCCGGTGTTGCGCAGGAATTGCGTGCGGTTCTGCCACACGGGCGGATGCGAGAAATTGGCGACGAGAATGTCGAGATGGGTGTCATTGTCGAAGTCAGCGACGCAACTGCCGATCGTGTGGCCGCAACACCGAATCGTCGTTCCGTTGCCGTAGCGCGTCATTGGCCCAGGCGTGCCGGCCGCGCCGAGTTCCATCGCCCGATCCTTCAGGACGGTTTTCGGATCGAAGAACCACAGGAAGTTCGGAGCGAGACGATAGTTGGAGACGTAAATCTCCGGCCGGCCGTCGCCGTCCACGTCGAGGAAAGTGACACCCCGGCCAGGCATGACCTGATCGCCTTTCGCCTCCCACCACGGCTCGAAGCCCTTGTCGCCGCCGCGATTGCGAAAGAGCAGATCGGGATACGGGTAGGTATTGTCTTTCCAGTCCTCGTAGTTGGTGACGTAGAGATCGACGTGGCCGTCGCCATCCACGTCGCCGAACGCCGCCGCCAGCGAGCGCTGATGCTTGTTCGGTGGGACTTTCTTGGTCCAGGCCTCGAAGCGCATCTTCCCGAGATTGTGGTACAGAGTCCCCGTGCCGCCGGTGAAGTAAAGGTCGGGCAAGCCATCGTTGTCGATGTCGGCGACGACGGCCGTGCCGGACCCGGCAACGCCGGATTCCTTGGTGACGTCGATGAATCGCTTGCCGCGGTCGTTCTTGTAGATTTTGCCGTCGCAGATCAGATCGGGCCAGCCGTCGCCGTCGAGGTCGGTCAACACCGGCGGCCCCCCTCCGATGGGTCCATACTCCTTGGTGGCGTCGCGAAACCAGGGCTGTTCGGCTTTCTGCGCCCCCATGACATTGAGCAACAGGAAGACGAGACAAACACCGATGGGAATCAGCCTGTGCGTTCGCATGAGGAAACCCCGCGTATCAGGAGTAGATTTGTGGTCGCCGCAGTTGCCCCCGCCGATCCGCTCCCCCCATCAGCACACACGATACGCTCGCGGCTGTAATCACGGTGACAGTCGCTTGAGGAACATCTGGAACTCGTTGCGTTCGCGCAGGGCGTCGAATGCCATGTCCTGCTGGAGGCGTTTCACATTGGCCGGTGGCTTGAACCACTCCTTCTTCTCGGCCTCGCGCAACAACTCCAGTGCTTGCGTCGCGTACCGTTCGGCCTCGTTCAACTTGCCCTCGCGCCGTGCCACACCTGCCGCCAGAGCGTTGACCCCGGCCATCCCGAACAGGCCTGTGCCGGAGTTGAGTTCCGGGCGCAAGGTTTCTGCTTCCTGAGTCGCGCGAACATGGTCGCCGCTCCGGGCGAGCGTCTTGAGGCGATCGAGTTTGAACCAGACGCGCTGGTTCTCCGGCGTCAGTTCGATGGCGTGATCCCATGCCTTGAGCGCCTCGCCATACGCCCCCGTCTCCGTCAGCGCCAGGGCCTGCCCCTGGTAGGCATTCCGTAATGTTCCTGTCGTCTGTCCCGGCAGATATTGTTCGCGCAGAAGCAGGTCCAGTTCTTGAATCGTCTGCCCATAGCGGGGCAGCGCCTTCGCCGGCTCTTTCCTGAGCAACTCCGCCGTGGCTCGCTGCATGCGCGAGATGGCACGAGCGTAGACAATCGGTTTCTTTTGTTTTTCGTCACTCAGTTCGATCGCCTGTTCCCAGGACTTGACGGCCTTCTCGTATTCCCCCTGCTGGTCCAGGACAATTGCCTGACCCCAGTAGGCGTTCCGCAGCGCGGGCTGCACAACTGCCGGGTGAAACTTCTCCTTGAGCAACCCTTCCAGAACGTCAATGGCGGGCGCATAGTCCTTCAGCGCATCCGCGGGTTTCCGTCTCTCGCGCTCCAGGTCGGCCAGGTTCGCGCGGCACAGCGCATCGTTGAACAGAAGCTCCGACGTCTTCTTCTCGGTTCCGGCGAGGTCCGCGCAGACCTTCAGCCCCTTGCGATACATCTCCTCGGCTTCCTTCTCCTTCTTGTTTTGCCCGTGCAGCAGCCCTAACTGATTGCAGAGATCGACGAGTTGCGACCGGTACTCGACCACGTCCGGGTGATCGCTCACGAGTGTTTCGAGCAGTTCCAGGGCCTTGAGATAACCCTCCAGCACTTTATCGGGTTTCCGCGCATCGCGCTGCTGATCGCCCCACTGCCGCAGGGCCAGGGCGAGGCCATGCTGATACTTGGGCTCCTCAGGATGGTCGGCCGTCAGTTGCTCCTGGATTTTTCGGGCCTGGGCATACAACTTCTCCGCCTCGCCGAGTTGCTCCTGGCCCTTGAGTACGTCGCCCTCGTTGTGATAGGTCGCGGCCAGGCTGGCCTGAAACAGACCGACGAGGGGACGGTCGCGTCCCAGCCGCCGCCAGATCGTCTCGGCCTCCTTGTAAGCCGCCAGCGCTTTCGCCGCTTCGGTTCGCTGCGCCAGTCGAACGCCCGCATTGAAGTGGCCCTGCGCCAGATCGTGCTGATAGCGAATAATCGCCGGCTTCTTCTCGATCAGGCCCTTCAGGCCCTTTTGGGCTTCTTGCGATTCCTTATCGACCTTCTCATGCTGAGCCGTCAGGTGGAGGACGACAGCCAGGTTGTTATGATTGACTGCGAGGTCGCGCTGATAATCCTCGTTCTCCGGCTCCTGCTTTACCAGTTCTTCTCGTGTTTCCAGGGCTTTCCGGTAATCGGCCTCGGCTTCCTTGTAGTCTCCCATCACTTCGGCAAGATTGCCCAGACCCATTTGAGTGCGAGCCAATCCCGCCTTGTACAGCCTCTCCTGGGGCTTATCGCGAAGGAGCTGCTCCCAGAGCGTCAGGGCCTCGTCGTAATACTTCCGGGACTCCTCCGTCTGGCTCAGTTCTCGATGCAGCCGGCCCAGGTGATGGTAAGTGGCGGCCAGGTCGGCGCGCGGGGCTGTCTCCGTGGGCTGTTTCTTCGCCAGCTTCTTGAAGAGAGCGAGGGCGCGCTGGTGATACTCGATTCCCTTGACGGGTGAGTCCACCTCGGCGAGGATTTGCCCCAGACGGAACAGGCTCTTTCCCAACTCCGATTCCAGATCCGCTGTTTCCTCATTTTCGCGAATGAACTTGACGTAATAGTCGCGCGCCGCCAAGAGCAGGTCTCTGCGTAAGCTCTCCGCGCCCGGTTCGTTCACCAGTTTGTTTTCGCTGACGTTGGTGAAATAGAAATCGACCGCCCCCACCGCCCCCTTGAGGTTGCCCTCGGCCCGGTTGCGCTGGCCCTCGGCGTGAATCCAGAGCGCGCTGACGCTGATGAAGCCGGCGACGGTCACGAAGACCAAAGCGGCGAGAAGGCCGGCGATCTTTGGATTGCGCCGTCCCCAGCGCACGACGCGCTCGGCCACGCTCACGGGCCGGGCCTTGATCGGCTCACCGTCCTGAAATCGCCGCAAGTCCTCCGCCAACTCCAGCGCGCTGCCATAGCGCTTGTGCGGGTCCTTTTGCAGGCACTTCAGCGTGATCGTTTCCAGGTCGCGCGGCGCGTGCTGGTGCATCTGGCGCGGCGCCACCGGCTCCTGAATCCGCACCTGCTCCAGGGTTTCCAGCAGCGTCGTCCCCTTGAAGGGAGGCCGGCCTGTCACCAGCTCGTAGAGGATCGCCCCCAGGGCATAGACGTCCGTGGCCGGGCCGATGTCGTGGATCCTGCCCTCGGCCTGCTCGGGAGCCATGTAGCTCGGCGTTCCGAGAACGTCGCCGCTCTGCGTCTGGCCCGTTTGCGATCCCATTTGCTTCGCCAGGCCGAAGTCGGTGATCTTCGGGCATTGGGCATCGGGCATCGGGGATCGGGAAGAGCCAATCGACTTCTTTTCTTCTCCATGCCCGATGCCCGGTACCCGACGCCCGAGAAGAATGTTGGCCGGCTTCAGGTCGCGATGGACGATGTTCTTCTCGTGTGCATGATGCATCGCGCGGGATAATGTCTCGACCAACTGCGCCGTGTCCTTCGCGGGCCAGGGTGTGCCGTCGAGCTGGTCCGCCAGGCTGCCGCCTTCGAGGAACTCCAGACTGAAGAAGGGCAGTCCCTCGTGCTCGGCCACCTCGTAGACCTGCACGATGTTGGGATGATGGAGGCTGGCCACCGCCTCGCCCTCGATGCGAAAACGCTCAAGTTGCCCCCGCGAGGCATGACCGCCCGACAGGATCATCTTGAGGGCCACCAGCCGATTCGCCCGCAACTGCCTCGCCTTGTAGACCACACCCATTCCGCCCCGGCCCAGTTCGGACAGGATCTCGTAGCCCGGCACCTGGACGACAGCGGCCGGCTCGCGACTCGGCGGAGACACCGGTGCGGACGAGTGACCGGGATAGGACACCAACGTCTGGTCGGGTGCCTCCGAAGAGACCGCAGCCTCTGTTGGAGGCAACAAGGTGTCTCCCATGAGGGAAAACGGAGGCGTTTGCGTCTCCACGGCCGGCTTTTCTGGAGGCATGAGCGTATGGTTCACCTCCCCGGCATCCGTCGCGGGACGGACCGTCTCTTTCCGCTCGGCCTCTTTTGTGGGTCCATCGTGCGCCGGCAGATCGAGCGTCTGGTGCAGAGACAGCGCTGCGCAAACGGGACAGGCCGTCCGTGAGTCCGTCGCCTCGGCGGTCCACTCGTGGCCCTGCGAACACATGAGTTTCTGTGACATCACGCGCCCTTTCGCTGCGGAAGGTGTAATTTCTTATTTTCCGCGAGCCAGCGTGGAGAATCAAGGAGCAGCCTCTTTTCCCTCCCTTACCGCTCTGTCAGAGATTGCCCCGTCGAATGGATGAAATGGCGAGGTTGATGGTCAAACAGTCAATTTCGGCAGGATGAACCGTCGAAGTCTATCGGTAGCCCGACAATCGGGTACGAGCAAGCGTTCACAAGGAGTGTGCAATGCGCTGGAACCGGGTACTGATGATGGGGAGCATGGTCCTGCTGGGGAGTAGCTCGCTCCTGCGCGCGGAAGACCCGGTCTGGGAGCCGATCGATCCGGAGTTCCGGCTGACTGCGGCGCTGCAGGCTCAACCCGCTCAGCCCGCTCAGCCCGCTCCCGACCCCGCGCCGGACCTGTTCGCGCAGGCGGAAGCGCAAGGCCCATCGGGTTCCAGCAATCCCGGCTCGGGTCATCCTCAGATGATCGGCGATCTCAACGGCGGGATCTTCTTGCGCCGCATCATGACGTTCCCCACGACGGTGCGGGTGCGGGTAACGACCACTACCACCGGGCAGGTCCCGGTCACTCAGATTGTCACGCGGCCAAGCATCATTCGGCGCGAGGTCAACGTGCCGCTAGCCGCCCGCGGCCCGTTCAAGATCAGCGAAAACGAGAGTCCCGTGCCGGCGACGCGCGCTTACACCACCTACAACTACTTCAACAATGTGGCCGTCCTGGGTGGGCGAACGAGCGTTCCGCCTCTCGTGTCGCAGATTAACTCCGGCAGGCTGAATCCGGCGCAAACTCTTCAGCAAGAGCAGGCCGCCGTGTTCAGCCAGCCCGATCCGTTCTCGACGAGCCTGGGGTCCGAACCTGTCCTCATCAGTCCGGCCATCCCAGGCATCAGGAGTGCGACCACGCTTCAAGTGCTGGGGTTCGATCCGCCGCCGGCCCTGAAACGCCTCGACGTTCATCGCGAAGTGTTCGGCTTCGAGCAGGCCATGATGGACAACACTTTCTCGGTGGGAGTGCGCCTGCCGCTGATCCAGCAGATAGGCGATTCCTCGCTCGACGGCAGCCACATTGGCGACGTGGACGTGATTTTCAAGTACGCCCTGCTCAACGATGAGGAATCGGGAGATGTGCTGTCGGCGGGTTTGATGGTGACCGCGCCGACCGGCGAGAGCGACCTGGCCGTCGAGGGCAGGAAGATCCATCCGGCGCTGATTCAGCCCTTCATCGGCTATTTCGCGAATTTCGGCGATTTCTACGTCCAGGGCTTCAGCTCCCTGATCGTGCCGACGGATTCACGCGATGCGACGCTATTTTGCAATGACGTGGCCGTGGGCTATCGGCTCTATCGCGACGAGAGCGATTCCGGTCTGATCCGCTCGATCAGCCCCGTTCTGGAAGGCCACCTGACGACGCCGCTCGACAATCGCGGGGCGCACGACTCCCCAGCAGGCTTCCCCGACATCTTCGTCGGCACCGCGGGTGTGCATCTTGGACTGGGTGAGCGTGCGAGTCTCACCGTCGGCGCTACCACGCCACTGACCGGCCCGCAGCCGTATGACGCGGAGGGGATCGTCCAGTTCAACTTCCGCTTCTGATCGGACTCGACGTGAAGGACTTGCCCGCATAACGAGCCACGGTCGCTGACGAGCCGCGACCGCAAGGGA
>JBBRIK010000261.1:0-7015 GCA_038221045.1 Gemmatales bacterium | reverse complement strand
GAACGAGGAAATCGGCGTTTCGGCCTCAGAGGTCAAGGGCGAAAGAATGTGGACTATCCAGGGCCGCGATGGGTCTCCTCCAGGATCGTGAGAAAGCCCCAGCGCAGTGCCTGATCCTGGACGTAGTTCTTGCCCAGCGTCAGGGCCGTCACCGCCTTGGCCATCTCGTAGCCGAGATAAAAAGCGTGCGCGGCGTCCAGCGGCTGGCATTTGTGCATCTCCTCGAACAGCACGAAGGGATCGGTCCCTGTCAGGTGCATCATTCCGTTGAGGACGTGAAGCAAGCCCTCCTCCGCGAAGAGACGATAATTGCGATCGCTGATCCGCTCGGCCAGCTCGCGCAGCGCCGCCTCGCCGTGGATTCGCAGTTTCGGATCGCGCAACAGCAATAGCTCCGGCTCGATCTTCTTGGGCGGAATGCGAACCTTGCAGGCGTGAAACACAAGACGGCGCGCGAGATCCAATTCGCGGACGCAACTGCGACACCAGTTGATGACCTGCGTCGTCAACACGCTGTGGATGCCCACTTCCTGACAGAACCCGAGCAACATGACGTTGAGGCCGGCTGAGTCGGCGTCGGTCAATTCGGTCAGGTTGCCGACGCCCATCATCATCTCGGCTTCAGGATAGCGCCGTCTCATTTCGAGGTAGCGCCCCAGCGACGGCGCGAAACCCATGCCGATTGGCTCCAGGACCGGATCGATGCGAAAGGGTACGTTCCAGGCCGTCAGCCTCTCGATGCTCGCGTCCAGTCCGCCCAGCGTGGTGATATCATCGGGCAGAACGACCACCTCGCAGCCCCAATCGCGCGCCTGTTCGAGATTCGTGCCGTTGACGGACAGCACCAGTTCAGCGCCAGCGGCGACGGCGGATTCGACCTCGACGGGATTGAAACTGTCGATGGAAACGCGGAACCCCTCCGCCTTCAGCGTCCTGACCGCTTCGCCGACACCGTTCCAGGCCGGGCCAGGGTCGCAACCGAGGTCGATGAGGTCGGCCCCGGCGTCATGGTAGATGCGCGCTTGCGCGACGATCTGATCCAGGCTCAGGCGGGGGCCATGATTGATCTCGGCGAGGATGGCGATGTCGTAACTGCCGTACTCGTCGCGCCGCCCTGCCGGTTTGCCGAAGACGTCGGGCAGATCGCGCAGATCAGCAGGGCCACGCTCGACGGGACAGCCAAGGCGACGCTCGACGGCATCGAGTTCGCCGCCGCAGAGGCCGGGCAGCATGGCATGGTCGAAGCGAGCGTCCTCCGGCAGACGCAGATGCGTGGCGATCCACGAAGTCGGAGCGAGAGCGGCCACGGAGATCGGCAGGACGGCGACCGTGAAGGTGAATCCGGCGCGGGGGGCTAGCTCGTCGAGGGTGCGGCGAAGCGCTGTCTCGGCGAGCCGGCCGGTGACGAACAGAATATGCGGCGGAGTCATGACGTGACGAGTTCGACGGGCGCATCGACCTTCTCGGTCAGGGTGTGCTGCGTGGGATCGGGCATCTCCTCGGGCCAGATGTGGAAACCGCCATGAACCTCGATGGTCAACGGACTCGCGTGAATGTGCCACGAACCCCAGATGCCCTGCCCCTCGTTGAAGCCTTCGTAGAAGACTTCATGTTTGCCGCGATACTGTTTCGTCCAGTGACAACGGCCGTCGGCGAGGTCGTAACGGCCGCGCACGATGTACTTGCCGACCCAGTCGCGGCCCTCGCCGTTGAGGATCCCCTCGGAGAAGGTCAGGAGCAGTTCGGTATTGTGCCGGCCGATGGGCGGGTGCTTCTGAATCCAGAAGCCGACCCATCGGCCACTGGGAAAGCGAGGATCCGTTTCGAGTTGGAGTTTCTCACTCATGGTGCATCCCCATGCGGGCTGAAAAGGGAGCGTTTATTGTACCATGCGAGTTTCCGGACCGCGAGAGGCAGGTTATTCGAGCGTGACGCTCTCCCGCAACTGGCGCTGCTGTTCCGCGTCGAGGGGGCGCAGAGGAGGACGCACCGGACCGCAATCCAGCCCCAGTTGAGCCATCAACGCCTTGGCAGCCGGGAAGAACCCAAAGTTGGCCATTCGCTTGACCATCGCGACGGACTTCGACTGCTCGCGCCGGGCTGTCTCCAGATCGCCGGTCTCGAACGCTTTCATGATGCGCAGATAAAGCGGAGCGGCGAAGTTGTAGTTCGCTCCGATCGCCCCCCGAACGCCCAGAACCAGGGCCGCAAGCAACGCCTCGTCGATGCCGAAAAGCACCTCGACGTGTCCATCGAGAGCCAGGCACTGTTGCAGGCCGACGAGGTCCAGATGCGAATACTTCAACCCGCGCAGGTTCGCCATGCGCGGCCGGCCCAGGCGCAGGAAATCGACCATCGGCAAGCTGACGCCGGTAAACGAGGGCAGATCATAGAAATAGAACGGCAGATCGTCGGCCGCATTCGCGATGGGGGCGATGAACTCGACGAGTTGCTCGGCGTCGGCGGGTTTGAAGAAGGTCGGCGCGTGAGCGGCGACGGCGTCCGCGCCAAACCGGCTCGCGTGCTGAGCCAGGGCGCACGCCTCCCACTGACAGTTGTGGCCCGCCTGGATGACGACCTTCAGACCGTGAGCGTGGCCCGCCTCGATCCAGCGCGTGGCGAGGTCGCGGCGCTCCTGAAAACTGAGCGACGGCGCTTCGCCCGTCGTTCCCGCCACGAAGACGCCCTGGACGCCGGACGCCTTGAGATGACACGCGTACGGTTCGACGAGATCGAGATTGAGGGTTGTATCCGCGTGCATGGGCGTAAAGGCCGCGGCAAGCAATCCCGTCAGCGGTGCGGACATGCGAAGCCTCGTAAGTCCCCTCGCGGCTTCGCAAACAGTTGCGATGCCGCGAGCAGGAGAAGAATTACTTACCCATCAGCTCCATGATCGGACCCTTCACCGCGTCCGCCCAGCGCTGGTAGCCTTCCGCGCTAAGGTGCAGAAAATCGGGCATGACCTTCTTCGTCAGCGAGCCGTCCTCTTCGACGAACTTCTTGCCGATGTCGAGATACTTGACCGTCTTGCCGCCGTCGTCCAGTTTGCTGACGGTCTCATTGATCTCGGCGATCTTCTTGCGATTGCCATCTTTGGCGCTTTCGCCGCGCGGGAAGATGCCCAGCAGCAGCACCTTCGTCTTGGGAGACTTGTTGTGGATCTCCTTGACGATGGCCGTGATGCCGTCCGCGATCTCTTCGGGCTTGTTGCCGCCGAGGTTGTTCGTGCCGATCATCAGCATGACGACCTTCGGCTGAATGCCTTCGAGTTCGCCATTCTGAAGCCGCCAGAGGACGTGCTGGGTCTGATCGCCGCCGATGCCGAAGTTGGCGGCCTTCAGCGGCTTGAACTCCTTTTCGAAGATCTTCGAGCCGTCGCCGCTGTGGCCCTCGCCGCCCCAGGCGTCGGTGATCGAGTCGCCCAGGAACAGCACATCGACGTCGCCGCGCTTCGCAATCTGAACGAACTTGTCGTGCCGGCCCTTGTCTTTCACCGCCGGCGTGATGGCGCTGTGCGGCTTCTTGTCTTCGGCGCGCAGGCCGAGAGGCGTCAGGAGAGCCAGCGCGCAGCCGGCCATCAACCAGGTCTTGACTCGCATCATCGAACGTTCCTCGAACAGGTGAGTGAAACGGGGTGGGATCAACACGAAACAGTTTCCACGACGGCGTGACAGGAAGCAAGCAAAACTCGCGCTTCGTCCTCACTCCGCGCCTCGACAATGACACGCACGATCGGCTCCGTATTGCTCGCGCGCACATGCACCCAGCGATCGGCCCACTCCAACCGCAAACCATCCTCGCGATTGAGCCTCGCCTCCGGCCAGCGCTGTTCCAGGGCGAGAAACAGATCGGTGAGCCGATGAGACGCGATGGTGTACTTCTCCTTGACGATGCAATAGGCGGGCAGCTCGGCCACGAGCGCGCTCAGCTTCTTGCCGGTGTCGGCCATCAGGTTCAGAATCAGCCCCATGCCGATGAAGGGATCGCGCACCAGGCCGATACGCGGATCAATCACGCCGCCGTTGCCTTCGCCGCCGATGAGCGCGCCGACCTGCGACATGCGATCGACCACGTTCGCCTCGCCGACGGCCGAACGGTGACAAACACAGTCAACGCTCGCCGCGATGTCCTCGATCACTCGCGACGTTGACATGTTGATGACGACCGGCCCGCGCTCGTAAGTGAGCCGATATTTCACCGCCAGGGCGAGCGTCAGTTCCTCGCCGATATAGCGGCCGTTCTCGTCGATCAGCGCGAGTCGATCCGAGTCGGGATCGAGCGCGAAGCCGACGTCGGCCCCATTCTGAGCGACGAGCGGCGCCACTTCGCGCAGGTTCTCCGCCGTTGGCTCCGGCGTGTGGGCGAAATCGCCATCGGCGTAACAGCCGACACAGACGGGACGGGTCTGAAGGGCTTCCAGGAACTGGCGGCCCAGCGGCCCTCCCGCGCCGCCGTTGGCGTCGAGGAACGTCTTCAGGTCGGCGGCGCGGATGCGGACCACGTCGATATTTTGTAGGACGGCCGTGCGGTGCCAGTCCGCGGCGTGCCGGCACTCGCTCAGGTTCCCCAGGGCGGACCATGAGGCCCGCCGGAAATCGCGGCGCGTGAAGCGATCCTGCACGAACCGGCCCTCGCTTGCGCTGAGGATGCGTCCCTCGGCGCCGAAAAGCTTCAGGCCATTCCATTGCGGCGGATTGTGGCTGGCGGTGATCTGGATGGCGCCTCGGGCTTCGAGGCGTCGCACGGCTAGGCCGACCGTCGGCGTCGGAGCGATGCCGAGATCGTGGACCTCGCAGCCGGCCTCCAGCAACCCGGCGAGGACGGCGTGGCGCAACATCGTTCCGCTGCTCCGGCCATCGCGAGACAGCAGCACCCGTCCGCCCTCAAGATGCGAGCCGAGCGCTGACGCGAAGGCCAACGCCGTCTCGGCCGTGAGTTCTTGGCCGACAACGCCCCGGATGCCCGAGACGCTCACAATCAGGTCGTTCATCATCGGCAAGCCGCGAACGGCCCCAATTTGCCATTGAGCGAATCCGTAAGGGACGATTATACTTGCTGATACGCTCCTGTCTCATTTCCGCCCACCGAACACGAGGGTGCCGTCATGGCGCTGCCGACGGTCGATGAACTCTGTCAAAAGGCCCGCCAGGCGATCGCGGACCGCAAATGGGATGAGGCCCGTCAGGCGTACTTGAAAGCTCTCAGCCTCAAGCCGGACGCCGCCGACATTCACCAGGGTTTGGCCACGGTCTGCTTCCAGCAGCGCGACCTGCCCACCGCCGGTCATCATTTCAAGGAAGTCACGCGTCTCGATCCGCTGCGGGCCGTCGCCTTCATCAATCTCGGCGCGGTCTACAACTTGCTCGAGCAACTCGACGACGCCATCAGTGTCTTGCGCAAAGGGATCCAACTCGATCCGCAGCGTTCTGAGGGCTATTACAACCTCGGTCTCGTTTATCGCCGCAAGGGCCAGACCGATCTCGCCATCCACGCTTATCGCGAGGCCCTGCGCATCAATCCGCTGCTGGCCGACGCTCAGTACAATCTCGGCAATCTCTATTTCGAGAAGGAGATGTTCAAGCAAGCCAGCGATTGCTATCAACACGCACTCCGCATTCGGCCCCAGTTCGAGAAGGCTCAACAGGGACTCGAGGCGGCCAGGGAGTCGTTGGCCGAACAGCGGGAGCAGACCAGAGAGGAAGAGGAACCCGTCAGCCCTCCTCCGCCGTCCGTTCCTGCCAAAAAGCTCGACCCGATGCGGACGATCAATCCCGAGGCTCACGGTATCGTGTTGACGGCCCTGCACAAGGCGACCATCGAGGCGGAGAACCAGGGCCGGCAACTGCACGAGGTCGCCGATGGAGAACTCGAGCCGGCCATCAAGGAGCTGTCAAGCGCCCTCGTCTCGACCGACGTCTCAATTACCGTTCTGGATCAGTGCATCAAGCGTTTCGAGAACGCCATGCGGAATGTTCGCTCCCTCAAGGACAATCTGCACGTCAGCGTGCAGAAGGTGAAATCGCTCGGCGACGAACTGGTGTCCGAGGCGACCTGACGAAGACAGCCCAACATGGCCCCCCCCATGAGATCGCATCATGCTGACTCTTTGCTCTCTGCTCTGGCTTTTCCCCGCTCAGACTGCCGAGACGCCGAAGCTCGCGCCGCCGAAATACGAAGTCCGCAAACTGCACGATCCCGACGGCATCGGCAAGTTCTACATGGATCGCGAGATCGCCCAGGTCATGGGCCATGAGGGGGCCGGCTGGCTCGAACGGCCCGAACGCGAAAAAGAGGAGCATCCCACCAGGCTCATCAAGGCGCTCAAGATAAAGCAGGGGAACGTCGTCGCCGACATCGGTGCCGGCAGCGGTTACCACGCCTTCCGGATGGCCCCTCTCGTCGGCCCCCAGGGTAGAATCCTTGCCGTCGATATTCAGCCGGAGATGCTCGCTCTCATTCGCCAGAAAATGAAGGCGACGAAAGTGACCAACGTCGAGCCGGTCCTCGGCACCCTCGACGATCCGAAGTTGCCCGAGAACTCGGTCGATATGATCCTGATGGTGGACGTCTATCACGAGTTCTCGCATCCCTACGAGATGACGCTGGCGCTGCTCAAGGCGTTGAAGCCCGGCGGCCGGCTCGTGTTCGTCGAGTTCCGCATGGAAGACGCCAAGGTGCCGATCAAGCTCGTCCACAAGATGAGCGAGCGTCAGGTCATCAAGGAGATGACGATTCATCTGCTGAAGCACGTCGAGACGATCGGCACGCTTCCCTGGCAGCACATCATCGTTTTCGAGAAGAAAAAGGACGAGGCGAAAAAGCCCTGAGAGGAGATCCGGGCGACCTTCAAGTTGAGCAAACGGATCGAGATCGATCGGGTCTCACCGGAGGGACACTCGACAACTTCGCCCTCTTCTCGTGCCAGAAGGAGTAGTTCTCCTGTGTGCGATTCGCCCGGCGAGCGGGGCCAGTAATGGCCCCGGTTTGACGAACCACCGGGGCCAGTAATGGCCCC
>JBBRIK010000260.1:0-7020 GCA_038221045.1 Gemmatales bacterium | reverse complement strand
CCTTGAGGGTGAGGGCCTCCCGGCCCGTCTGCGCATCCCACACCTTCACCGTGTGGTCCTCGCTGCCCGAGACGATCCGCTTGCCGTCGGGGCTGATGCACACGCTCCAGACAATGCCTGTGTGTCCCTTGAGGGTGAGGGCTTCCTGGCCCGTCTGCGCATCCCACACCTTCACCGTCTGGTCCCCGCTGCCCGAGACGATCCGCTTGCCGTCGGGACTGAAACACACGCTCCGGATGGCGTCTGTATGGCCCTTGAGGGTGAGGGCTTCCTGGCCCGTCTGCGCGTCCCACACCTTCACTGTCTTGTCCGCGCTGCCCGAGACAATCCGCTTGCCATCGGGAGAGAACGCCACGCTCGTGACGTCGCCCGTGTGACCCTTGAGGGTCAAGGCTTCCCGGCCCGTCTGCGCATCCCACACCTTCACCGTGTGGTCCGCGCTGCCCGAGACGATCCGCTTGCCGTCGGGGCTGAAGCACACGCTCGTGACCCAGCTGACCCAGCCTGTGTGTCCCTTGAGGGTGAGGGCTTCCTGGCCCGTCTGCGCGTCCCACACCTTCATCGTGTTGTCCGCGCTCGAGACGATCCGCTTGCCGTCGGGGCTGAAGCACACGCTGGTGACCCTCTGTGTATGCGCTGCTTTATCCAGTTGCAGGTGGATCGTCTGACGCATCAGATAGTCGTGTTCCCAATTGCGCACTCGAGGATCACACTGGGCAAGAACAGCCCTTGCTTCCTCCAGTTTCCCGCGTTCGATCGCACTCGCGGCCTCGCGCAGGCGGAAAGCATAGGCGACAAACTCGGCTTTCTGCTGCTCGAAGCGGGCTGCACGCTCTCCCGCCGCGGCCCGTTGCCGTTCCGCTTCGGCGTCGTCCTTCTGGCGTCTGGCCTCGACCGCAGCCGCCTCCGCTCGCGCAGCCAGCAGCCAAGCCACGCCCGTTCCCAGCGACATCAGCAGGAACACCAGCGACAGCAATGATGCCACCATCGGGTTGCGCTTGCACCAGCGCCAGCCACGCTGAAGAGGTCCCACCGGCTGCGCCAGCACTGGTCGCCCCTCCCGGAACCGCCCCAGTTCATCCGCCAACTCCCGTGCCGTCTGGTAACGCCGGGCCGCCGGCTTCTCCAGGCACTTCAGGCAGACCGTCTCCAGATCGCGCGGCACGGCTGGGTTGAGCTGCCTCGGCGGAACCGGCTCCGCTTCCAGCACCAGCCGCATCGTCTCCATCCGGCTCGACGATGAAAACGGCGGCCGGCCTGTCAGCAGACAGTACAGCACCGCTCCCAGGCCATAGACGTCAGTCGCTGGACCCACCTCGCGCACCTTGCCGGCCGCCTGCTCCGGAGCCATGTATGACGGCGTGCCCAGTTGATCGCCCGTCACCGATCCGCCCCCCTCACGCGTCCGCGCCAGACCGAAATCCGTGACCTTCGGCGTACGTGAACCGGCTGCGTGAGCTGCCGGGTTGGGTATAGCTGCCGGGTGCATGCTGGACCCGGCAGCTATGCCCAACCCGGCAGCTAACGCAGCCGGTTCGCCTGCCAGCAGCACGTTCTGCGGTTTCAGGTCGCGATGGATGACGCCCTGCTCGTGGACCGCCTGCACGCCGCCCGCAATCTGCTCGACCAGCCAGGCTGCCGCGGCAGGACGCAAGGGACCGTTACGCACCAGGTCAGCCAGGTTGCCGCCCTCGATAAGCTCCATGCTGTAGAAGGGCTGGCCGTCGATCTCGCCGACCTCGAAGAGCCGCACGATGTTGGGATGATTGACCGCGCTGGCCGTCTGCGCCTCCGTCCAGAATCGCTGGATCACCTCGGGAGCCGCCTCGGCGCCCGCCAGCACCATCTTGAGGGCCACCGTTCGCAGCGTCTGTCCGCCGGGTCCGAGTTGTCGAGCACGATAGACGATGCCCATGCCGCCGCGAGCGATTTCGGCGAGTAGCTCATAGTTGCCGAAGCGGCGCGGCAGATCGCGATCACGGCCACCGCTGCTCGACCATGAGCCGGTCTGTCCTGGGGTGCCGAGAGTGGGAGAGTGCTGATAGTTGGTGCGTTCCTCGTCGCCGACGACTTGCTGATAGTTCGACGCTTCCGGATCAAGCGGAGGCGTGGCCGAGCCGTGCGCGCCGTCCGCGGCAGACGCAGAGGAAACGGGAACGTCGGGCTGAACCGGCTCGTTCGCGGACATGGGCCACCTCTCGGAGACGGTCAAACGGAAGCGAGGAAAAACGTGCGTTGAGTATCGCAGCTATTCGACCGGAATGCGAGCAAGATTCCGGGCTGCACTCGTCTGGAAACCCCGGCCATAACCCGTAGAACCAATCTCCATCCGTCACCTCTCGAAGACCGAGGACGCACCGTGCCCTCCGCCTCCTTGCTGCAATGGCAGAACGACCGGCTGCCCCGTTTGAGTGACATCGACGCCCAGTGCGCAGGGGCACTTACAGCCATACCGCTTGAATCCGATCCCGAGCCTCACTTCATCGACGGGCTTGAAGAGCGACTCGAAGTCATTCCCGCCGAGGGCTGACTTACCGTCCGGACTCTGCTCCTTCATTCCCAGGGCCGTCCCCTCCGGCGCTTCCCAAAAGCAATCGCAGGAGCGGGAAACTTGCTGCTTGACAGCGATCGTATGTAAGCGTTCAATCAGACGTTCGTAGCCCACGAAAGCCACCGGAGGGTGCGCTATCAGGCCGACAGAACGCACTCGCTACGAAAACTGGATAAGGGGCTGGGATAGCGAGTCGCGAAATTGGCGGTCGTTTCGGACCTGCGCAGGAAAAAGAACGAGGAAGGCGAGTGGACGACAATTTTTTTGCATCGCTGGATCGGATAGTCGAGGCCGGCGGTCAGAAACTCGCTAAAGGCATCGTCATCGGCGATCTCGCGAAGAAGGCGGCGGTCGCCTTATTGGCTGACCTTGAAGCGCACAACTACATTCGCAAGGACGGCAACAAGTATAGTATCACGGACGAGGGGCGACGTGCCTGGGAAGGGAAAGCTCCCGCGGCCCGGAAACGCGAGTTGGCGGACCGTGTCGTGGCGAAGTTCCTCGCGGTGGTCAAGCAGACCACGAAAGCGCTCGGCAAACCTCAACAGAAGCTATTCGAGGCCGCCTTCATTCAGCAGGTCGAGGCCGATGAACTTGTCGTTGGGACCGGCGCGAATAAGTACAAACTTACGCCCAGGGGAGAAGCGTTCCTTCAGGACCGCGAGCCGCTCGAAGCACAATTGAAGCGGCTACAGACTGCCGCACACGACCTCCTCAAAGCTCCTCAATCGCTCCTTCATAACATCGTCAAGGAGGCCGAGCAACTGGCCGAGGGAGGGGCGATCCGCGCGGCGTTCGCGGAGGCTCGCACGGCCATCCAGGAAGAGGTGACCCGAGCGCAGAAGGCTTTCGAGCATTCGCTGAACGGACTTCAGGCATTTGCGAGCCTGATCGCGGCGGCTCAGACGCTCAAGAAGGAGTTGCCGGCGGCCGTGGCAGGGGCGCTGGAGCGTATCGACGCCACGGCGGAACGGGTGGAAAAACTGGAGACGGAACTGCGGCAAACAACCGACCACTTCAAGGAGCAGTTGGACCAGGCGCGACACGAGATGGAGCGACGGGCGGCCGCCGTGGAGGCGAAGGCACAAGCGGAAAGAACCTCAGCGAGCGTAGGCGAGACCACGTCCGAGCCGACTCGTGCGAGGGCCGCGGAGCCGCCTACGGACGAAGTGGTCTGGCAGGCGACGCGGCGAGCGTATGAGCATCTGGAACAGCAGTTCAAAATGACGAGCGAACTGATCAAGGTGCCGAACCTGACAGATATTGCATGTGCTGAAGTGCCGGGGTTGACGGCAGCGCGTTTTCACGACTTGCTCCAGCGCTGGCAGCGCGAGGATCGGCTCGTTTTGCAGGTGTGCAATGATCCCCACTTCGAGCCGCGCGCCGCGGAAGGGATCCACTCTTCTCGCGGGCTTCTGTTCTACGTCGAGATGAAATGAGGCGAGGTCGATCATGTCGTCCAGCGACGGTATCAATCTGCAGTTCGCATCCCAGGATTCGGCAGAGGGACTGTGCCAACGGCTTCGGACTCTGGGGGCCAGGCCGTTCCACCAGCAGGTCGTTCAGTCCCCCTGGAGTGTCGTTTACGATGTGGAGCAACTCTACCAGGATGTCAAAGGACTGATCCAGGACGTCGTCGATGGATGTAGCCAGCAGAATGTGGTTCGTTGTCTGACGGTCACGGCCCCTCCTGGGTACGGCAAAACCCATCTGCTCGCCTGGAACCGGCAACGGCTGGAGCAGAGCCAACGGACCGTCTTTGTCTACGTCCCTCCTTACGACCCCGATAGCGGGCCGTTTGAAAACCACGTCCTCCGAGCCGCGCTCGATTCCCTCCGCTTGCATTCGCCCTGGCAGAAGGAGCGGTTGAACGAACGAGTCCGAGCGTTCCTCGTGGACTCCTACGACGGATACATCGCGGCTCGCCGTCCATTGTCTCAGTTGCAAGTGGGGAGTTTCTGGACCCGCCTACTTCGGCCTCGCTCTTTACGCATCGGGGGGCGTGTCCTGGAGGAGCAACAGGACGCCCTTCAGTATGCCTTCCGGTATCGGGACTTGCTGGAATTCGCTTTCCATCGGTTCACAGACCAACACCCTGCGGACGCGGCTGACCTTCGGACCGATTGGGATTCGTTTGTGGCCCTTGCCCAGTTGATCTGCGGCAACGCGACTCAGTCCTGGCACGCGAAGCAGTGGTTGCAGAACGAGCCGATGCCTCCGGAAATCTGGACACCCTACCACTTGCGGGATCGCTGCCAGGGAACTGAGAAGATCGGCAACGGGTTATTCACACTGATGCACCTCGTCGGGTTGCCCTTCTGCCTCACGTTCGATCAGGTCGAGAGTACCTTCAACGCTGTGTTGAAGCGTCCGGAGGCGTGGGATCAAGTCACTCGACTCCTCTACCGGCTCATCAGCGCCCCGCGCTTCAACTTACTGTTCTTCGTTCAGGCCTCTGGCTGGCAAGAGTTCAGTTCAAAGATCCCTCCTATGCTTCGCGACCGCATGACGGAGGGCCACGGCGCGCAGCGCCTCCGTTCGCTCGATGACGAGGCTGCCAAGGCAGTCGTCCGAGCGCGCATGGATGCGTTCGTCTGGCGTGAGTTGGCCGCGAAGGGATCTGTTCCCCCGGCAAATCAAGCGTTGTTTCCCTTCACCGCGGAGGAAGTGACCCAACTCCGCAGAGCCGCCAACAGCGAACTGCGACCCTTCCTCCGCTTGTTGCATGACCGCTACTCGCAATCGATCAGTCCGCCTCCTCCTCCAACTCCAGTCATCACCGCCATTCTCCCCGCACAGGTTCCGCCTCATCAGCCAACCATCGTGCGAATCCACGGGAAGCATTTTCGGCCTGAAGTGAATGTGTTCCTCGCCGGCCGACCGATCGCCCCGGTAACCTACCACCCGAAACAAGACTCGACCGAGGTGATCGAATTCACCACCCCTGTCGGGCTTCAGGGGGATATCGAGGTGCGCGTACAGGCGATTGACGATCCGCAGCGATTTGCCACAACGACGTTACAGGTCGTGGATCCCTTCCCACGTCCCTATGCTCATCATGTAGACCGGAGCAAGATGAGAGCGCGACGGACGCAAATGGGCCTGAACCAGACGAAGTTCGGCGAGTATGTAGGTCTGAACGTGGGAAAAATCAGCGGCTTCGAGAGGAGTACATGGAGTCCTCCAGACGCCCTCATCGAGAAGATGGTCGCTGTCCTTGGCGGCACGCTCGCAGACTACCGCAAGTGACTCCCGGAGCCGGCCCATGACGGACTCGCTCATCCCCTGTCCCGGCTGCGGCGAGAAGGCCCACCTTCGGGCCACGGTCTGCCCTCACTGCGGCTGTCCCGCCGAACTGACCGTCTTTCAGGAACAGCTCGCCAGCCTGAGTACCATCTGTTCCATTCTTGTCGGCTTCGGTCTTGCCGGACTCGTCCAACTCGGCGCGGACGTCGAAAAGATCGGCGAAAGCATCTGGCTCCTCATCGCCGTGGGCTGCTGGCTCTTCTCCTCTCTCGTCCTCCTGGCCGTCCTGGTTCTGGCCGAGCTATTGCGGCGTCAGGAGGTGGCCGACGGCGTCCTTGATCTCCCTGACGACAAACTCCGGGACTATGCGCGCCGTTGCGAACACCTGCTCACCTGGTTCTCGTTCGCCCTCGTCATCACGGCTGCCGGGGTGGTGCTGCTGGGCATCCACTTCTCGTTCTGGCACGGTATGGTCGCCCTGTCGGCGATCTTTATCGCTCTGTTCATCGTCTACCGATCTCTGGGCCGTTGAAGAAGGCGGAAAGGCCAGAGGCCGAAAGTTGCCAGGAGACGAAGCCTCCAGCAACTCTCGTCAAAGAGAGCCGGAGCCGTCACGGATCGGACGAATTGGCAGTCGCCACCCGAGCGGCGTGTGGTACGATCCGTTGCCATCGGTCATCGCCGCGGAAAACTGAAGAGGGCGACGTCAAGGTGTGGGACGTCCCATCGGAAGCCAGACGCTGACGGCCTGAGAAGCGGGATCACGTCCTGACCGCCCTGGGAGAAGCCGGGCGGAGGATTGCTTGAAGCAGCTCGTCAGTAAGCGGATTTAGAAGCTGGCACCGGAGTATCCAGCGTCCCTCTTCCAGCCAGCACCGGACAACTTTGAGCCTCAGCAACGGCAGCCGGCTGTTCGGCGTGTGCGTCTGGATCGCCAGTGTCTTGCCGGCCGCCAGAGGCCAGACTCCCGGCACGGCCAGGCGTTGAATGCGACAGTTGATGATCCGGCCCGGCACTTCGAGCTGCAAACTCACATCCGCGATCCGCTTCTTCTCTGCGGCGTCCTTGGTAGAAACCGCCTGGAGGTGCTGGCTGGGGGCAAGGGGTGCCTGCATCGCTTCCACCGGCTCTGGTGCAGCTGCGGAAGGAGGCGGAGCCGGCAACAGCCGTTGGACTTCGTCGTCGCTCAGTTCGCTGATGAACTTGCAACCGAGCGCCCAGGA
>JBBRIK010000259.1:0-7028 GCA_038221045.1 Gemmatales bacterium | reverse complement strand
GTTCCCTCGAAATCGCCTTGCACGATAGGCCGACTGGATGGCCGTGAGACGGCGCTATTCAACCACATAGGTCGCGAATCGGCTTCTGTCAAACGTCGGGAGGACCGAACTCCGGATGCGAGAAGACTCGATACGCTTCGCGCAGCACCTGTCTCAGAGGCTGGCGAGGCCAGGAGGAGGAGAAGACAACAGCCGGCAACGGGATCTCTTCGCCGAAGATGTGGCCCGCGAAATTGACCTTCGCCAGTTGCTCGGCCAGAGCGAAGGATCCGTCCGATTGCAGCGGCGAGCGCGCGAGGACCTCACGGCGGAAGACGCGGAAAGGACAGCCGACGTCGCGGAGCCGCACGCCAAAGAAAACGCGAACCAGCAGCGAAGCGAAGTGTCCGCGCCAGCCGAGCCAGCCCGGCAGTTTCTCCGGCGCATGGCTGAAAATCACTCTACCGAACAGCCGGGCGAACCAGCCGAGGCCACGCAACTGTCGCGGCACCGGCACTCCGGCTCGGTAGCCGTTCAGGAAGTGGACGCGATCGATCTGTGTCAGAAAGCGCGTCAGCTCCTCGGGACGATAAGCGGGATCGCACGGGGCGCAAGCCAGCAGCGGATGCGACGTCGCTGCCAGTCCGGTTCGCAGCGCCGCCCCGATGCCGCGCGGCTTCTCGTGCCGCAGCACCTTGAGGTCCGGCAGTTCCTGAGCGAGAGCCGTCGTCCGGTCGCTGCTGCCGTCATCGACGAGGACGATCTCGAAGGGAACATTTCGGGCGGCAAGCATCTGACGCCAACCCTCGACGACCCCGACGACATGAGACTCGGCGTTGTGCGCCAGCAGGACAAGGCTGAGAGGTTGTAAGGCGACCGGTGGCAGCGAAGGCAAATCGGGCATGATGACGGAGCCTCAACGAGACAGGACGCTGCTTGCGTCCTGTCTCGTTGTACGGACGTCGCTCCGGACTCGGTACAGCACAAGCGGCTTTTCATGCTTGGCAGGCTGACGCGCCAGTTCTTCGAGTTCGATGCACCGAAGGTGTTCTCGCCAGCCGGCCGCCTGCTGGGCCGTCATGACGACGTGAGCGGGGCTTTCGCCGAGAGCGTCGAGTTCTTCCCAGTGGCGAAGGACCAGAAGCGGTTTGCCGAGATGAAAGGCGAGAGCGTGAGCCTCAGTCCGGAACAGCAGGACGGGTTCGGGCGCGGGAGCGTGCTTGCGGACGATGGCAGCAAAACTGTGCTGTTCGAGTTGCCATTCACTTTGTGGCAAGACGAACTCGACGCGAATCCACCACGTCAGCCCGGACACGACAAGGACTGCGAGGACTGCGACCCGGCTCCCTTGTCGCGAAAGAGACGCACCCCACCAGCGAATGATCGCACATCCGATGAACAGGGCAGCGCCAGGATAAGCGGGGGCAAGGTAGTCCGCACGCTTGTAGCGAGCGCAACTAAGAACGAACGTCATAGCGAGCAGCCAGGCCAGACCGAATCGAGCCTCGCGATCCTCACGCCAGCGTCCACGCCGTCCGAACCACACCAGACAGACCGGCAACAGGACGCTCCAGGGAGCGAAGTCGGCGAGGAAGCGCGGCCCATAGAGCCACCACGGATGGCCTCGCAACTGGGAGCTGCCCAGACCGCGCTCGACGTTGTGATACCAGATGAAAACGCGCGTCAACTCGCCATCTGTCGCTGCGTCGGCGGCAAGGAACCACGGCAGCGCCAGGGCCAGCATGAGCGGCACGCCCCACCAAACGCCATACTCGTGCAGCAGCGTTCCCCATTGACGGAGACGCCACGGAGCCGGCACGCGTCCCTCGATCAGGAGAAACGTCCCCATCGCCGCCGCGACGAGGACGGGACCAATCGGCCCTTTCAGAAGAATCGCCAGCGCCAGGGCAACATAAGCTCCGAGAAGGAACCGTCGTCGCGTTGTCGCCACATGGAAACACAACAGGGAGAGCGTCGTTGTCAGTGTCAGGGGTATGTCAATCCGGCCGACGCGGGCGAGCCAGGTGAAATGAGAAGCAGTCGCGAGCAGCACGGCCGCGATGAGTCCCTCGCGGGGCCTTCCCATCCACCAGCCGAAGCCTGCGACCGCGACGACGCAGAGTATTCCCGCGAGCGCGGCCGGCAGCCGGACGCTCCAGGCATCGATTTCGCCTCGGGAGAGTGAGGCCGTCAGCGCCACGAGCCAGTAGTAAAGCGGCGGTTTTTGGAGTTCGGGAGAGCCGTCGTGGAGATGAGGCAGCAGCCAGTCGCCTTCGAGGACCGCGCGGGCATTCATGGCCGCCCGTGCCTCGTGACTGTTCCACAGATCGCGATTCCCGAGACCATGAAGGAAGAGGAGGTAGAACCAGCCAGCGAGGAGAAGGAGCGCGAAACGGGAAACAATCAAGGGCTTGTCGGTGCGCGCGATCACCCTCCCACTCTCCCTCGAATCAAGCCGCCGCCGACTGGGCCGATGCCTCGTACAGACACTGATAGAGCGGGCACATGGCGAGCAGTTCCTTGTGCGTGCCGACGGCGATGATACGGCCCTCGTCCAGCACGACGATGCGGTCGGCCATGTCGAGCGCGTTAAGCCGATGCGAGATGAGGAACAGGGTGCGCCCTTGCGCGAACTCCCGAATCGTCTTGTGAATGCGGGCTTCGCTCTCGCTGTCGATCTGGCTGGTGAACTCATCGAGGATCAAGATGCTCGGATTGCGGAGCATGGCGCGGGCCAGGGCGATCCGCTGTTTCTCGCCGCCCGAATGCATGCTGCCGGCCTCGCCCACTTGCGTCTGATAGCCCTCCGGCATGCGGCTGATGCAGTCATCGGCCCCCGCTTGCCTGGCCACTGCCTCGACCTCGTCGGAACTGGCCCGGCGATTCCCATAGGCGATGTTGTTGTAGATCGTGTCGTCGAACAGGATCGTGTCCTGCGTGACGACGGCAATCCTCGAGCGAAGGCTGCGTAAATTGAGCGTCCGGATATCTTGCCCATCGATCAGGATCGCTCCATGATGCGGATCATAGAAGCGGGGCAGCATTCCCAGAAGAGTCGTCTTGCCGCAGCCATTCTTGCCGACAAAGGCGATGACCTCGCCGGCCTTTACGGTCAAATTGATGTTTGTGAGAATGGGCCGCTTAGGATCGTAGGAGAAGGAGACGTCGCGGAACTCGATGGATTCTTCGACGCGGCTGAACCGCGGCCCCTCGCTGTTGGCATGGACGCGCGGTTGACGGTCCATGACGTCAAAGATGCGATCCGCCGCCGCGTAGCCGGACTGCAGTTTGGTGTAGACGCTGGACAGTTTGCGCACCGGATCGGCGATGGCGGCGAGGAGGATGTACAGTTGCAGGAGCGTCTCGGCTTCCATCGGCTGCTCGGTGAACTGGATGCCGAGAATGCTGACGTTGGGCCGTAGCACCAGATGCGCGCCCACGAGCAGGGCGGCCCCGATGGCCATGACGCCGAGAAGTTCGACGATCGGCGACGTCAGGGCGTTGAGGCGGACCACGCGCATCGATTTCTTGTAGTAGTCCTTCGTCGCTTCGTGGAAGCGACGGCGTTCGTATGGCTCCATGGTGAAGCCCTTGACGACGCGAATGTTCTTGAACGACTCCTGCAAAATCTTGTAAATGCTCGACAGTCGTTCGAGCAGCCGATGCGTCGCTCGTTTCATGGTGCGGCCAATCTTGGTCAGCACGAACAGCGCGACCGGCACCAAGATGAGGAAGAGCAGCGTCAAATGCAAGTTGATGTAGCAGGCGACGATGACGCAACTGAGGGCGCGGAGCGGCTCGGCAATCACCCGCTCGAACAGCGTGCGCTGTCCCTGCCCGAGGACTTCCACATCATTGGTGAATCGCGCGATCAATTCGCTGCTGCCCTGATCGTTGAACTGATCGACGTCGAGATGAATGACGTTGCGATAAAAACGATTGCGCAGATCGAACAGCGTCAGGTTGACGACGCTGCCGACGAGCGTTTCCTGGCAGAATTCAAACACGCCCTTGACCGCGACGGCGACGACGACCACCAGAATGAGCATCAAGAGCGTCTCGAAACAGCCGGCGGGACAGAGGGCGTAGATGTACTTGCGCAGCACCTGATAGTAGTAGAGCGATTTGCGGGCGGATTCGAGCCGGCTCTCGCTCCGGTACGACGCGGCCGAGGCGTCGCGGAGTCTCTTGTCCTTTCGCTTGCCCTCGGGTTCGGTGCGTCGAATTTTCTCCTCGTCCGCGGAGAATACGTCCGCTTCCTTGGAGAGAGTATCGACGATCTTTTCCTGCGAGCCGATGGAATCATCGACCCACGCCTGCAAACTCCGTTCGGTCGTGAGCAGTTTGAGGAAGGGATAGACGGCCGTAAAGTTGAGGCCCCAGAGAGCGGCCGCAAGAAGAGCGCAAATGACGGAGAGAACCAGCCTGCGCCGATAGGGCCAGACGTATCGAAGCGATCGAAGGAAGTTTTTCATCGCAGGACCGTCCTTGGCCTGAGAGTCAGCGAAGCGTTGTAACACAATGCGCCGCACCGAACAAGGCAGACCCTCTTCTTGCCGCTTGCGGCGTAGCGGGCAGCTGGCTACGCCGCAAGCGGCAAGAAGCGTCGGTCCTTACCCGGCTCGGCTCGCCAGGAATCCCTGAACCGACAGCACTCCCCTTTCCTCTGTCCTTTGCATTTTCTCCGCATATTCGCTATTGTGTTGAAGGGCTGACGTGTCCAGTTCCAAGGATACGAGGCGCGATGACCACCAAACTCGCCGATACCTCGATCATCTGCGCCTGGTTGGGCATTCCACCCGATCAGTGGCCGCCCGATCATTACACTCTGCTCGGCCTGCCGCCCGGCGAACCGGACGCCGACCGGATTGAGCGTCAGGTGCAGCAGCGCCTCGAACTGGTCCGTCGCTATCAACTGGCCAGTCCAGAGCCGGCCACCGAGGCAATGAATCGGCTGGCTCAGGCGTACGTCTGTCTCACCGATCCGCAGGCTCGCCGCGCTTACGATCAGGCCCTGTTCGGCTCCAACTTGCCCACGCCTGCCCCCTCTGCACCCGTCGAGACTGCGACTGCCCAGCCCGTGGCCGATACGGCCGCGGATGCCGGCTTCCTTTCTCTCGTCGAGGAGCAAGCCCCCACACCCGCGGCTTCGGACGCTCCCCCTGCCGTCCCCGCCGCGGCGAAACAGGCCGAGGCGGAGCCAGAACCTTCGCGGCGCGGGCTGGGAACACGCCGCGCGATCTATGAGCGGATCGTTCATACCCGCGCCTTGCTGCGGCTGTGGGAGCGCGGGGAGAAATATCTGGGACAGACGAAGAAGCGCTTGTCGCGCCCGTCCGAAGCCCGCGAGTTGATCGAGTTGATGACTGAATTGCGCGAGCAGGTCAAGCAGGTACCATTACTGGGCGAGGCCGGCCAGCCGGGCTATCTTGTCGTCTCCCTGGCGCGTCAGGCTGCCATCGTGCCGACCTTCCAGACTCTGCTGCCCGGCCAGCGCGAGGCCCTGGCCCGCGACTGGATCGCCGGCCGAAAAGCATTGCAGGAGCATCAGAAATACCTGCGTCAGGAGAGCCGTTCGCTTCGTCGCAAGACGATCGCCGGTCAACTGGTCCGCGCCGTCCGCGCTTTCCTCAACGAGAACCCCGCCGGCTGGCTCATCGTCCTGGCGCTGCTGGCTGTGGTCATCGCTCTCATTCGCCGCCAGTTCCTCGATTGAGGACCGCAGGGAACAGCATCGCGCCGCTTGCGGCTTAGCGGGGTGGCCGCTAAGCCGCAAGCGGCGCGATATGATTCCGTTGCGTTCCTAGTTCTCTGGCGCTTGACAGGCTTTCAGCGCCATCACGGCGAAGGCCGTGCCAGCGTTGCTGATGTAATGCGCGCGATCGACATTGATGGAGCGCGTGAACCAGCGCCCCGACTCTCGTTGATGCGTCTGCAGCCACTTGACGCCGCGCTTGATCGAGGCGTCGGCCGCCGGCACTCCCGCTTGACGCAGCACATAGAGAACCAGACCAGTCGCGTAGCCATCGCTGGCCGACTTCTTGTCGTTGTCCGTCCCATCCAGACGTTTCCAGTCGCCCAGCGACGGCAGGTTCCAGCCGCCATCCTGACGTTGCAATGCCTGCAGCGCCTCGATGGTCTGCTTGCGCTCGGCACCCGTCATCAATCCATCGAGTTTGAGTGAGGCCCACAGCAGCCAGGTGCGATGGTGCAGGTCGGGCGGCGGGTTCTTCGCGAAGTAGGTCCGCAGCTTCTCCAGTCCCTTCTTCGCCTGCGCGGTTTGAGCATACCCTTCCGGCGCCACGCCGATGCCCAGAGCGGCGAACACCGCCCCGAAATAATCGTCGTGTTCCACCGGCGGCAGGAGATGCTTGTTCCAGTCCCAGGCGCCATTGGCTTGCTGGAGCGTCCACATCCGGTCGAGGGCCTTGCGCGTCGCAGGGTGGAGCTTGCCGGTGGTTTGGGCATCGTGGAAGGCCAGCGTCGCCGCCGTCGCCACGACTTCGGTGACGCCCTCAGAGCCGTCTTCCGGCTTGTCTTCCTCTTTGCCGCTATCCCAGTTGGTGACGCGATTCTCAAGGTACTGGCGCACCTGATTCAGCCCTTTTCCCGGCTTGGCCTCCAGGGACGGACCCGCCATGAGATAGGGATAGCCTGTATGGCAAGCAACGCATTTTCGCTGTTGCAGCCAGCTCGCCGACGCACGTTCCAGGAACGCAGCGCTCCTGGCCAGCGACCAGTTGCGGGCCACGGGTTCGTCCGGCGAGGGTTTGACCTGAGCCGGCGCGTCTGGATCAGCCGCCGAAGCGCGAGTGAGGGTCAACGCGGCGAAAAGCCACACGGCCGAAAGCGGGGACAGTTTGAAACGATTCATGATCCCTCCCTCCAGGACACGGTTGCCGCCTTCAGGATCCAACGCAAACCATGCAGTTCTGAGGACGGCAAACGTGTTTTTATCTGGAGAGCTTCACGACAGCACCGGCTTCAACGATAGTCGTGCTTCGTATGGGAAGCTCCTGGAGAGTAATACGCGAAACCCCGGATAGATG
>JBBRIK010000258.1:0-7033 GCA_038221045.1 Gemmatales bacterium | reverse complement strand
CCGCGCTCCGCTCCGAAGACTGCGCGTCGCGGCTAACCGTGTTGGCCAATTGCCCCATGTCCGGCTACGATTTCTCTTCGTGATCTCGACGTCGTCCCCTCCTCACCCTGACCCCGCCATGCACGCACGCCAGGCCGTCATCACCGAACCCTTCAAGGCCGGAGTCCGAGAGGTCGAGCTGCCCGACCCGCAACCCAATCAGATCCTCGTCGCCGCCGAGGTCAGTTGCGTCAGCGCCGGCACCGAGTTGGCCGTCTACACCGGCACCCATCAATGGCTGAAGGACCCCACTCTGCCGGACTGGAAGTTCCCCTTCCGTCCGGGCTACAGCGCCGCCGGCAGCGTCGTCGTCGTCGGCTCCGCTATCGAGGGCTGGAAGCCCGGCGACCGCGTCAGTTATCCCGGCAATCACGCTTCACTCGAATTGCTGACGATCGGGCATGAACGCGGCCGGCTCTGGAAACTGCCGGCGAACATCGACGTCGAACAGGCCGCCTGCGCCTGCGTGGCCCGCTATGGCTTCGGCGCCTCGGTCCGCGCCGGCCTGACGCTGGGCCGTTCGTCGTCCGTTCTCGGACTCGGCGTCATCGGCCAGTTCGCCCTGCGCTGCCTCATCGCCGCCGGATCGTGGCCGGTCGTCGGCATCGACGCCGTCAAGATGCGCCGCGCCGCCGCCCTCGCCGCCGGTGCCGATCACGTCATCGACCCCAATGCCGGAGATGCTAAGCAGCAACTCGCCGGCTTCCTCGGCACACGCGGAACCGAGATCGTGGCCGACGCGACGGGAGTACCCGACGCCATCCCGGTCGCCATGTCGCTGGCCTGCGATGGCGGACAGGTCATCGTCGTCGGCAGTCCGCGCGGCAAAGCGAAAGACGTCAACTTCTACGATGACCTGCATCGCCGTTACATCGAGGTCAGCGGCGCGCATGGCAACATGCTCTTCGAGCCAGCCCACACCCGGCTCGCCGGGGCGTGGGACATCAACAAGGCCCAGCGCTGGCTTCTCGGCACGATGGCCGCCGGCCGGCTCCCCTTCTGCGGACTGATCACGCACCGCATCAAGCCGGAGCAACTCGGCGACGCGTACGAAGGACTGCTCAAGAAGAAGGAAGAGTACCTCGGCGTCGTGGTGCGCTGGAAGTGAACGACCTGCAGACCTACTCGATCCTGATTGCATCCGCTTTTCTGGCGGGAGCGATCAACTCTGTCGCGGGCGGCGGTACGCTGCTTACCTTCCCCGCGCTGATGGCGATCATGTCCGCACGGGCGGCCAACGTCACCAGTACGATCGCTCTGGTTCCCGGTTCGTTCGCCAGCGCCTGGGGCTATCGCAAAGAACTCGCTGGCGCAAGGCCCTGGTTGGTCCTCCTCATCGGGCCAAGTGTCGTTGGCGGGCTCATCGGCTCGCTGTTGCTGGTGTTGCTTCCCGCCGAAGCCTTTCAGGCAATCGTACCCTGGCTAATACTGACAGCATCGCTGCTCTTCATGAGCCAGCCGCTCGTCAACCGTTATCTGGCCGCCACGCCGCAACAGGATCCCTCCGCAGGCGAGGAGCCGTTGCCCTCGCTGCGGCGTTCTGTCATCGTCGGAGCGTTCCAGCTCCTCGTCGGCGTTTATGGCGGTTATTTCGGAGCGGGTATCGGCATCCTGACGCTCTCGGCCCTTGGCCTGATGGGGCTGCACGACATCCACCGCATGAACGCCCTCAAGACCGTCCTGGCAAGCTGCATCAACGCCGTCTCGGTGCTTGTCTTCCTCTTCAGCGGCGAGGTCCACTGGCGCTACGGGATCGTCATGGCCCTGGCTGCCATAGTTGGCGGCTACATGGGAGCGCGCTTCAGCCGGCGACTGCCGAAAGCGATCGTCCGCTGGATTGTCGTCGTCATTGGCCTGGGGTTGTCGGTCTACTATTTCGCTCGCCCTCAATGACGAGCCGCGCAAGTTCCGGGGCCGCTCACGTTCACCAGACAGAGAAAAGGTTCGCGTCGAAAGGAACAGTCATGCGCCAGGAAAACGATCTGCCGGTTGACCCGCTGTCCCTCTCCGCCTTGATGTCGCGGTATCTGGACAGCCGTATCGAGGTGGGCGACCCTGCTCCCGAGTTGGGCAGCGAAGTCGTCCTGCACGACGCCGGCCCCGTTCAGCCCATCGAGGCGCGTCTGGCCTGGGATGAGGCCCTGACGGCGATTCAACTTGGCGGCCCGAAGGCGAACTTGCCGTCGATGTCCGCCGTGTCGGAGTGGCGAGCGCTCGTCGCCGCTCAGGAGCCGGCCCTTGATCTGGCCTTCTGCTCAGGAAACTTCCCGCAAATGGTGCGCAATCTGAGTCTGCTCCTGGCCGGTGGCACCGACGGACCGACGCCGAAACCGTTCGAGAGCACGACTCTGTCAAGTTGGGCTGAGCAGACGGCTCACAAGTCCTCGCCGCTGCCGCTACTATCGGTCGGCCTCCTACGTCTGGCTCGCGATTTCGAGCGCGCGGAGCGTCTGCTGGCGGAGTGCGAGAAAACGCTGCCTGCGGAGTGGCATGCAGCCTGGAAGAACGAGTCGGCCGCGCTCGCCTGGCACAGTGGACGGCGTGCGGAGGCGCTGGCGATGTGGCAGGCGATCGACGGCGATTATGTGCCGGCCCTGTTCAATCGCGGCATGGCGAGCCTGTTCCTTGGCAAGCCCGCTGATGCGACGGCCTCGCTGAAACTGGCTATCAGCCGATTGCCCGAGAGCGGCTCCTGGCATCATCTCGCCCGTCTCTATCTGACGCTGGCCGAGATGCGTCAATGATTTCGGAGGGTGCATCGCGGCTTTCTTGCTCCCCTCCCCCCGGCGTTGTGGGGGTGAGGGGTGTTTTCGTCTCACGCTCCTCCCCGCTCAAGCAACTCTTCTCCATATTCCGCTTGTGACTTTATCTGGACAATAGTATACTATATCTTAGTTGCTTTCGTTGCATTGCGCATGCGCCACACACACCCTGCTGCGAATTTCCGTCCGGGGTGCGCCTCTCCCCTACCTTCTCAACGATTCCCAACGGCCAGAAATCGCACAACCTCAACGGCGCTTTCGCGGACGCGATAACTGCGATGCTTCGTCAACTTCCGCACGGCTGGCAAGACTTCACGCGCTTCTTCTCCCATCGCCAAGAGGGCACCCTTCGCGCTCAGGCGTGTTGGCCAGCCTTCAGCTTCGAGCAATCGCACGAACAAATCGAGTTGTTCTCTTTTCTTCTCGATCAGTCGCAGTTTCTCGACTGCGGACACTCGAATGTTTCCTGCTCCCTTACGAACGAGTTGCTCCAGCGCAGCGACCGCTTCTTCTTTCCGCCCGCTGATTTGCCAGAGCGCGAGAGCGGCGTCCCCACGAACTGCCTCGGAACGGTCCTTCAGAGCCGCCCGAACGCGCTCCAGTGCCGGACGCGCTGCCGTGCCCATTTTTCCCAGAGCGACCAGAACCGTACTGCGCCAGTGGGGATCCCCTTTATCGGCAACCATCTCAAGGACGGAAGGTAACACCACTTCCCCCTTGGGATCGATCGCCCAGAGAGCCGCTGCCGCCGAACCCCGCACTCTATCCACGGTGTCGAGGAGGAGAAGTTTCAGGGAGGGGATCGCTGCCGTTCCTTCTGTGCCGAACTCGGCCAGATGATCGCAAGCGATGGCCCGCTCAAACTCATCCTCGCTCTCCAATTGACGAGTCAGTGTTTTCCTCAGAGGCCCTCCGCGCGCGTGAAGGTTTAGCAGGCATTCCATGGCAGGACGGCAAACCTCGTCATTCGTATCCGAAAGGAGGCGCTCGATAGTGGGGATCAGCAATTTGGCCGCTGGGGTGTCTCGATGTATTGCCATACAGATCTCAAGTTTAACCTGAGCGTCTTTCCCTTCCAGGGCGCGCCGCAGGACCGGGACTGCGTCCTTCCCTATACTGCTCAGCGCGGCGACGACGGCTTTTCTGCTCTCTTCTCCGTCTTTCAGCAACCCAGCCAAAGCCGGAATCGCCGGCCGAGCGATGGGACCGAGACTCTGGAGCGCATAGGCCACGTTGCGGCGGACCGTACTTTCCGGATGCTCCAGTCCCTTAATCAGCAACGGGACGGTAAAGGCGGCCCGCTTACCGCATTGTCCGAGGGTGACGCGTGCTTCAACACTGGGGCTAAGAAGCGAGTTATACGAGGTCACAATGATGGGGAAATCCGGGGATGTCTCATCGGAGAGATCGGCCAGGCACCTGGCCATCTCGCGAATCGCCGCGTCCGTCGAGTAGCCGAGTCGGCAGAGAACGTAGCCCGCGTAGAGACGGACGGTCTTGTCGCGATCGCGCAGCAGAGCCAGCACGGGCGGCACGAAAGCGTCAACAGACGTCTCGTCAATGATGAGAGGCATGCGGCGCAGTTGCGGACCGAGTTGGCCAATGGTCTGAAGAGCGGCGATGCGGACGGACTCTTCCGGATCCTTGAGCGCCTCGCGGAGAGCGTTCGCGATGCTTGCATCCACATAAGGAACTTTGTGGAGCAAACGTACTCCCTTCGCGCGGACGTCCACGCGTTTGTCCCTCACCGCCCGAAGTAGCACGGCCACGGAAGAGGAGGGAATCTCGTCTCGCCCTTCGAGGATATCCACAACCCTCACGCGAACCTCCTCCGAGGGATCGAGGAGGCCCAACGCCAGCAGTTGCTCTGCCTCATCGGACGGGTGCGGAATGGCACTGAGAGCAATGTAGAGATAGAACCGAATTGGTAAGATCCGGATCCTTGAGTCCCTCACGCAGTTCCGGCAAGTGATCGCCCAGATCGACACGAAAACGGTGCAGCACGCGGGCGGCGATCTTTCGTGCCGGCACATCGCGCCCTTTGAGGTACTTCAGCACCAGTGGCAAGGCATCTTCCCAGTCCGGCTCCAGAGAGTCGAGAACGGCAAGGCGGGCGGTTGACGAACCCTTGTCGAAGATCTCACGCAGAGCAAGAAAAGCTGGTTTGCCGAGTTTTACAAGTCCGCGAGCGGCTCGGCTCGCATGCTCCCTGTTTTCCAGCAGTTTCATGAAGACGGGAACAAAGGCCTCTGCTGTTGGGCCGGAGAACACGATAAATGGGGAATCGAAGTCGAGGAATCTGGGATCGTCTCTGTCGGTCAGCACGAGCGCTGGAATCGCCGGAATGGCGTCCCCTTTCGTGTCATTCCCCAGGACCATCGCGAGGAGCCGGACGATTTTCTCGTCCTCCTTCATGGCTTTCACAAGCAAGGGGATGGCGGGCTGTCCCATCTTGCGAATCGCGTCGGAAGCGTCACGAGAGTATTTGTCGAGCTTCTTGCAGGCCTTGAGAATGGCGGGGGCCGCTTCAAGCCCGATCTTGCCCAGGGCCTCGAAGATGGCGGTGTGATCTTCCTCCTCGTCCGTAATCAGGGCGGCGAGGAACGGAATCGCCGGCTTCGCTTCCGGGCCGACGTCGCCAAGCGCCACGATGACTCGCGCTTGAACCTGCTTGTCCCTGTCGCCGAACGCCTGAAGCAGCGGAGCGACGGCCTTATCCCCGAAGGGTCCAAGCCCCAGCGCCGTCGCGGCCCGGCCTCGTTCCTTGGGCGTCCCCCTCTTCAGCACTTCGCTCCATTGCGCGAAAGTCTTGCCGTGGAACGTCGGCTCCGCGGATGAGGCATGGTGGGTGAGCGTCAGGACCATCAGCGCGGCGAAGCAGCGGCTCATCACGGCTCCCTCCTTTTCGCTGTCAGGATGTTCATCACCTCATAGGCAATTTTGCGAACCCCATAGTCGCGATGCCTCGTCAACTTACGCACGGCCGGCAAGACTTCACGCGCTTCTTCTCCCATCGCCCGTAGAACCTGCTTCGCGCCCTTGCGTGTCGGCCCATCTTCATCCTCGAGCAATCGCACGAGCATATCGAGTTGCTCTCTCTTCTTCTCGATCAGTCGCAGTTTCTCGACTGCGAACGCTCGCAGGTCTCCAGCTCCCTCACGAACGAGTTGCTCCAGCGCAGCAACCGCTTCTTCTTTCCGCCCGCTGATCTGCCAGAGCGCGAGAGCGGCGTTCCCACGAACTGCCTCGGAACGGTCCTTCAGAGCCGCCCGAACGCGCTCCAGTGCCCGTCGCGCTGCCGTGCCCATTTCTCCCAGAGCCTCCAGCACCGTACTGCGACAGCCAGGATCTCCTTCATTGGCCACCATCTCAAGGACGGAAGGCAACACCACTTCCCCCTTGGGATCGATCGCGCAAAGAGTCGCCGCCGCCCAGGCCCGAACCAGTACTGAGGGGTCGAGCAGGAGAAGTTTCAGGGTGGGGATTGCTGCCGTTCCTTTCGTGCCGAATCCGCCCAGAAAACTGCAAGCTTCGACCCGCTGAAATTCAGATGGGCTCTCCAGTTGACGAGTCAGTTTTTTCCTCAGAGGCTCTCCGAGTGCGTGAAGGTTCAGCAGGCATATCACGGCGGCACGGCAAACCTCGTCATCCCCATCCAGGAGAAGGCGCTCGATGGCGGGGAGCAGCAATTGAGCTGCCGGCGTGTCTCGAAACAATGCCGCACAGATCTCACGCTTCACCTGAGCGTCTTGCCCTTCCAGGGCGCGCCGCAAGACCGGGATTGCGTCGTTCCCGATACTGATCAGCGCGGCAATGGCAACTTTTCTGCTCTCTTCTCCGTCCTTCATCAACCCAGCCAAAGCCGGGACGGCCGGACGAGCGACGGGACCGAGACTAAGGAGCGCATAGGCAACGTTACGGCGGACTGCACTCTCCGAATGCTCCAGTCCCTTGATCAGCAAGGGGACGGTAAAGGCGGCCCGCTGTTTGTTTTGCCAAAGTGCGAAGCGCGCTTCAACGCGCGGGCTGAGAAGCGAGTTGGACGACGCCACAATGGCGGGGAGGTCCGGGACCGTCTCCTCGGAAGGATAGGCCTGGGCTGTCCAACTGACAGCTTTTTTCCCATTCTATTTATCATGCTGGCTTCATGACCAGTCGGGAGAAGATCTGTTTTCAGAAGGTTGTTCCTCATGGACCACCCACCTTTCCCGCAGGATTACGCCCGCCAAGCG
>JBBRIK010000257.1:0-7037 GCA_038221045.1 Gemmatales bacterium | reverse complement strand
GGTGTCGCATCAGGAAGAATTCGCCGACGCATTCTCGGATGGCTATCTCTTCGAGTTGGAGAATGGGGCGACGCAGGTGAAGCGCTTCCAGCGCTGAGAAAAGACTATCTCGTTATCTGTCTGGGACTTGCTCACGAATTCTCCGCTCCATTCATTTTCCACCTTGGAAATGACTTTCCTACCCGGCATAGGACTTGCGTAACCCCTACAATCGTTCGCCCATCACGCCCTATCCGGACAAGGAGCATCCATGCGTTTTTCCATGAAGTCCACTCTTGCAGCATCTCTCGCTCTCGCGCTGAGCAGCGTCGCGCTGGGCCAGAATCTGGGTCGCGCCGGTGGCACCACAACGGGCGGAACCGGAAGCGGATTCTTCCCGAATCCGCTCTATCGTATGAATGACGTCTCAAAGTCGCTGAACCTCACGCCGGACCAGATGGGCCGGCTCAACAAGGCCACCGATGGCTTGCAGTCGCGCTATCGTGCGGACGTCGATAAGCTCGGCACGCTGAACCAGCGCGAACGCGATACGCAAACGCAACAACTCCAACAGCGCTACAACGGCGACTGGATGAAGTCGGCTCAGGACGTCTTCAACGAGAATCAGATGAATCGCTATCGCCAACTCGATATGCAGTATCGCGGCTTCGGCGCCTTCTCAGATGCAGACCTCCAGAAGCGACTGAACCTGACCGCCGAACAGCAGGCTCAGATCCGCGAAGGGAACACCTGGAGCCAGCAACAGATGCAGGACATCAACAAGCGCGGCACGGCCGACCGCGACGAGGGCGGCCGGCTCTATCAGAGCTATCAGCAGGACTATCAGAAGCGGCTGAACAAGATCCTGACTCCCGAGCAGCAGAAGTCCTGGCAAGAAATGACGGGCGAATCGTACAGGTTCCAGCCCGCCTTCATCACTCCTCGTCGCTGATATCGAACGCTATCCTCGACGGGACCCAATGGCCCCTTCGAGGGTTAGCCGCGACGCGGAGTCTTCGGAGCGGAGCGCGTCCTGCGTCATCGCGCCACACGCTCCGCTTCGAAGACTCCGCGTCGCGGCTAACCTCTGGATCGGGTGATAAGCCGAGGGCAATCCAGGAGAGTCTTCTCCGGATGCCCTCGGGTTTTTTCATTTTTCTTCACATCGAACAAATAGAGAATATCTCCAGGAACTCTGAGGCCGCGTGTCGTTTGTGAAACGCCGATCTTCAGCGAGGTGTCTCGTGTCTCCTGGCTCGACAACACTGCTCGAAGGCTGGCCCTGGTTCGCCGGCACCGACCAGTATCCCCTCGCGGCCTACTCCGAGTACCTGCCGCCGCCCCGTCTGGCGCGCAAGCCGTACGGCGAACTCGAATCTCGTCCCCTCTCTGCTGACGACCATCACGGCTGGCACATCTCCGAATACGAGGAACACCTCGAACTGCGGCCCGGTTTCGAGAACCTGGCGCGCCACCTCCTCCGCGCCCTGTCGCGTCTGGGAAGCGGGCATCCCGCGCATGGGTTCGCCCGAGGCAAACTCGCCAACAACCCCTATTGGCCTGACGTCCTGGCGCAACGAGCCGGCAACCTGACTCATGAACGCTATGTCCTTCTGATGCCGCTGGCGCTGTCGCGCACCCAGGACGATAAGGGCCGCATCCGCTGGACGCTGTTCGGCAACAGCGAACAGGGGCCGGCGCGCGCCTTCTGGCGCAGTTTCTTCGACGCCCCGGGCCGGGAACTGCCCGAAGAGTTCGGCCTCGACTTCCTCCGATCTCTGCTCCACTCCGCCTACGACGAACCCGAAAAGAAGCTCACCGATCTCCGCAAGGCCGGCCTGCGCATCCTGCCCTGCGAGGACGATTTCGACCCCGATTTCCCCTACTGGGGGGAAGGGCCGCTCCCCTCCTGGACGCAACCGCTCCTGTGGCACAAAGGCCAGTCGGCGCGCGGCGTCAAATACCTGCTCACCTTCCGCGCCTTCAGTCAGTTGCCCATGCCGGTCGTGAAAGCCTATCTCGCCGGCGAACTGCACCTGTTGCCTTTCCCCGGCAGTCTGCTCTTCTGGGGGACCGCTCTCTACCGCAACCTGGCCCGCGAGCTGCCCCTCGCGATGCAGATTCCGCTGCTCCATTCCCTGGGACGGCACGAAGGGTGGTACGGGATGCGCGTGCCGCAGTCGGGCTGGATGCACGACAAGCAGCCAGGCCGCAAGACGCCGCAGAGCCGTCACGGTCCGACGCGCAACACCTTCAGGCGAACCCATCGCTGGGAACGCGTGCTGCGACACGATGACGAGTTGGCGATGACCGGCGAGGAGGACAAGGTCGTTCACGTCCTCTTTAGCGCCAATCCCGATGAGCTGGAACTGTACGGCAAACCGATGGCCCGCAACGCCCAGGTCTGGACGTCCGAGCCGCGGCTGTTGCTCGATGGGCCTTACGCTTCCGCTGCGGAAATCGAGCGGGCCTTGCACCGCGTCCGTGAGGGGGGCCTCTTCGGCTATCGCTTCCAGTATCCGGCCATGACCGTTGGCCGGCACGAGGTCTACTGGCACCGGCCCCTCGTCGCCTATGCCGATCCCCGCAGCGGCAAGAGCGTCGTGCTGCCCAATGGCCCTCTCGGCTACCTGACCGCTTACGACGCCGAGAAGCCCGATCCTGCCGCTCCCATCGAATTGTGGCCGCGCTTGCTCCAGCGCGAGCCACACCTGACCGCCATCGGCATCTACGATCACGCGCACGCCCACTTTCCGCATCAGACCTGCGTCAATGTCCGCAAACTGCTCGAAACGCGCGCCCTGCTGGGCGATGCATCGCTGCCACCCTCCCTGGCCCGTGCGCTTCTGACCGCGGCCCGCCACGAGACGCTCGAAGGCTGGCTCACGAGACTGCCTGAGCGCACCGCCGACGTCGAGAGCGGTCAGCGGCTTGTCGAGGAACTCCGCTCCGGCATCAGGGAGACGCCGGAGCCGTTGCCTGAACCGCTGACCTATCATCGGACCGCCCGCCGCGATTTCGAGGTCCGCTACTGGAAAACGATTGCCTCGCTGGCGGAAGGCAAGTTCCTCACCAAGAACAACGCGGACTGCGTTCGGGATGCAGCGACCCAGAAGCATTTGCCGCACCACCATCGCGACCTCGACGCCCTCGGCGATCACCTGCTCGACTATTATCGCAAGACCGTCGCCGCGTCCGGCATGACAAGCAAGGCGCTTGTGGGCGATCTCCCTTTCCTCTGGAAGACTGACTTCTGTTACTCCTGGATGGGCGGCTGGCTCAACAATCAGGAAGGCCATCTCGAGGAGCGCGATCTGATCGTCGTCATTCCGGGAAAGGATCGCAGCCGGACGGTCATCATGGCCGACCACTACGACACGGCCTACATGGCGGATTCCTACGAATCGGAGTCGGGAGCGAGATTGGCCGCCGCCGGGGCCGACGACAATCACTCGGCCACGACTGCGCTCATGCTGGGAGCGCCGATCTTTCTGGAGTTGAGCCAGGCGGGCAAACTAGCCTGCGACATCTGGCTGATTCATCTGACGGGTGAGGAGTTCCCGGCGGACTGCCTCGGCGCCCGGCACCTGAGCCGGTGCCTTGTCGAGGGGACGCTGACGATGCGTCTGGCCGGCGGCAAGCCGCGCGATCTCTCGGGGACGCGCGTCCAGGGGCTGTACGTCCTCGACATGATCGCCCATAACAACGGACGCGATCGCGACGTCTTCCAGATCGCGCCGGGGACGGGAGCGGCGTCGATGTGGCTGGCGTATCAGGCTCATCTGGCGACGGAAATGTGGAACGCGGGGACGGCCGACTGGAACCGGAAGGCCGCGAGGCGCGACAAGGGCCGGGGGCGGCGAAGTCCTGATGGCGGAGTGGTCCCGAAACTGGCTCAGCACCTGGCCCTGTCCGGAGAGGTGCGCCCGCCGACGGACCCGCGCAGCACCCTGTTCAACACCGATGGACAGATCTTCTCGGATACCGGCATCCCCTGCGTCCTGTTCATGGAAAATTACGACATCAACCGCAGCGGCTACCACGATACCCACGACACGATGGCCAACATCGATCTCGATTACGGGGCCGCCCTGGCCGCCATCACCATCGAATCGGTGGCGCGGGCGGCGACGGAACCTCCGAACATCAAATCAGCGGTGTTTCCGAAGAACCACCCTCTCAGTTCCAGGTGATCAAGTGCCAACTCCTTGTCGAAACGGAACAATTCTTGCCGCTTGCGGCTTTGCAGAAGACCGCTAAGCCGCAAGCGGCAGGAAGTTCACTCGTCCCTCATGGCAGGGGCGAAGACGAAGCGAAACATCAGAAATCCCGTCAGATCGTGCAGGAAGTGGGCCGTCATCGTCACGCCAATCCGCTGCGTGATCAGCATCGTCACGGCAAATAGCACACCTTGCCAAATGCTCCAGACCGTAATCAGCAGCAGTGAGCGGTTGACGTGATGCAGCGCGCCGAAGACGAACGCGGACGCGAACAGATAGATCGGCCCGCCGTCGAGGCTGCGAAAGCACAACTCCTCGCCGACCCCCGCCATCACCGATCCGCACAGAATCGCCGCCAAGGTCTGCCCCTTGAAGACGGCGACGAGCGCGCGATGTTTCTTGCGATATGGCTCGCCGACAAGCAGCAGCAAGACGGCATGAATGAGACCGTCGCTGACGAGGACGCAGCCGACGGCGACGACGCCCCAGCCGGCGTCCTCCAGCGATATTGTCAGCGGAAGCGGATGCGGCACGAGTTCGCGAAGCGCGAGACCCAGCAGCGTCAACACGACGAACCCGGCGAGTCCTCCTCGCCAGGTTCGTTTCAGCAGGAACAGCATGATCGGCTTCCGCGCACGGCTGTCAGGGGAAGAGTACGAACAGTCCCGCAGCCACCGCCGCCTCGCCGAGCGCTCCCGTCACGGTCAGTTCCGGCGGATAGAGCAGGAACGGCACCGGATCGCCCGGCAGGCACTTGCCGGAATTGCACTCGTAGTTGCGGCACGGGTGGGTGAAGTAGTGGAACGGAAGCAACACGACGTCCTTGTAGAAGATCCCTGTCGAGATCAGCGGCTGGAAGATGCCAACCTCCCAGCCATAGCGTTCAAAGTTCAACTGCTCGAAGAAGAGCCGCCCGTGACAGAGGAAGTGCGGTTCGACCACCATTCGGGATTTCTCCCACTCCCGGCCATAATACGGCTCGGTCGAGAGGACTGGCTCCTCGGGGAAGACGAGTTCCTCCGGCTTGCGCTCGCGGGCTTCCTGCCTCATGCGCTGGAAGAGGGCCTCTTCGGATTCGACACGGAACAGACGTTCCGGTCCAGGCAGGTCAAAGGGAATGCGATAAGCCGTTCCCCCATCGTCTCGAAAGGCCCCCACCGGCGCTGGAGCGCCGCCCGGAGCGGGCGCCTGAACGCGGACGACCCGCGGGTCGAGCCATTTGGGAGTGTCGGGAGGGAACATCACGGCTTCCTCGGCGCTGAGCAGCTTGACGGGAGGCGGCCCTCCCGCGCCCGGCTGTTCGGCCGGCGCCGTCCGCGTCAGGCAGCAGACCAGCAGAAGCAGGCTAGCCGAGATCCGTCCCCGACGATTCCGCCCGCGAACTGTAGTTGGGCGCTTCTTGCGTAATGGCGATGTCATGAGGATGGCTCTCCTGCACAGTCGCGGCGCTCACCATGATAAATCGGCTGCGCGTCCGCAACTCCTCGATGTTCCGTGTCCCACAATACCCCATACCGGCCCGCAGTCCGCCGACGAGCTGATAGATGAACGGCGACAGCGGCCCCTTGTAGGGAACGCGCCCCTCGACGCCCTCCGGCACCAGCTTGTCGGACTGACTGTCCCCCTGGCGATAGCGATCCTTCGAGCCGGCCACCATGGCCCCGATCGACCCCATACCCCGATAGACCTTGAAACTGCGTCCCTTGTAGATGATCGTCTGTCCCGGCGACTCCGCGAGTCCGGCGAGCAGACTGCCGAGCATCACCGTATGCGCTCCCGCCGCGATGGCCTTGGCGACGTCGCCCGAATATCGAATGCCACCGTCGGCAATGATCGGAATACCTCTTCCCGCAACACCTTGCGCGGTATTGTAAACGGCTGTGATCTGCGGAACTCCGACTCCCGAAATGATGCGAGTTGTACAAATGCTGCCAGGCCCGATCCCTGACTTTACGGCGTCCGCCCCCGCGTCCGCCAAGGCTTTCGCCCCTTCCGATGTTGCCACGTTGCCCGCGATGACGTCGATGTCGAACTGACGCTTGATTTCCTGCACCGTCTTGATGACGTTGCTCGAATGGCCATGGGCCGAATCCACCACCAGCACATCGACGCCTGCCTGAATCAGCGACTCGGCGCGCTCGAAATCGAACACACCGACCGCCGCTCCGGCGCGCAGCCTACCCCGTTTGTCCTTGCAGGCGTTCGGGAAGCGCGCGAGCTTGTCGATGTCCTTGATCGTGATGAGGCCTCTCAGTTTATAGTTATCGTCAACCAGAAGCAGCTTCTCGACTTTATTTTCCGTCAAAATCCGTTCAGCCGCTTCAAGCGTCGTATCCCCCGTCGCCGTCACCAGGTTCGCCTTCGTCATCACCTCCGCGATCGGCTGATCGTTATCGGCCAGGAAGCGCAGATCGCGCCGCGTCAGGATGCCCTTCAGGTAGCCGTTGACCGTGATCGGTACCCCGCTGATCTTGTGCTGCTCCATGATCCGCTTGGCCGTGCGGACTGTCTCCGTCGGCGGCAGCGTGATCGGATCGGTGATGATGCCGTTCTCGCTCCGCTTGACCTTATCGACCTCGCGCGTCTGATCGGCGATCGACAGGTTCTTGTGGATGATGCCGAGTCCGCCTTCCTGCGCGAGTGCGATGGCCAACTCGCTCTCGGTGACGGTGTCCATCGGCGAGGACAGGATCGGAATGTTCAGCCGGATGTTGCGGGTGAGCTGCGTGCGGACGTCCACTTCGCGCGGAACGACTTCGCTGTAGCCGGGTTCGAGAAGGACGTCGTCGAAAGTGATCCCTTGATAGGCAATTCGCTCCTGCATCGGCCGCACTCCTT
>JBBRIK010000256.1:0-7043 GCA_038221045.1 Gemmatales bacterium | reverse complement strand
GCCCTTCGCCGCGTCATAGCCAAGCGACTTCACGTTGGCGCGAGTGACGCCGCCACTATAGCCTGACCCGCCGTGAATGTTGAGGAACTGTCCGGCATGGAGTCCGCGCACCGTCGCCAGGTAGAAGCGGCGATCCTTGCCCTTCTTCACCGGCTCCTGGAGCCAGTCGAGATAGCTGATCGCTCCGTAGGTCAACTGGCTGTCGATGGTCAGCGCGGGGTGCGTTCCCCAGTGAGGCAGACTGTCGCCCTCGTCGAGGCAGAGCCGGCGATTGAGGCGAGCGCCGGACAACGGAGGCACTTGCAGAATGGATTGCTGCTCATCGCGCGTCAGGATCGTGACGCCGCCTCCATCGCTCCACAACTTCGTCTCGCCTGGAGGCGGGGGCGTGCGGAGCAATCCCTGCAAGGATACCTCGCCCAACTGCTTCCACACGGCGGGGGCGACGACGAGGACGCCTCCCGATTTGCGAAGTTCGCGGATCGCTTTTTGATACGTCTCACGCGCGTGAACCGGAGTGTCGGTGGGGCCAAACTCTTCCAGATTGTGGACCACGGGCGGAGGAGCGGTCACACCATCCGGCGTCAGCCACAGCAGCGACAAGAGGACGGCGGGAGCCAGCAAGGCGAGCCAGAAGAGACGACGCATGGAACACTCCTTCTTGTCGCGTGCGGCGCAGCGGGGAAGAGCGCTACGCCGCACGCGGCAAGACGGCGTCGCGGCGGAATCAGCCGTTCCATTGCGTGACGGCCGTGGCCGGGTCGGCGACGAGATCGAAATGTTCGAGCAGAACACAGGCGTTGAGGATCTCGATCACCTGGCGCGTGCATTCGCACAGTTTCAGTCCGCCGCTCAGTTCGCGGAGACGACGCTGTAGCCCAATCAGCTTGGCGAGAAAGACGCTGTACATGCACTGAGGCGTTGTCGGGCCGAGGCTGAGCGCGATGCGAGGACAGCCGCCCTCTCGGCCCAAGTGCATCAGCTCCCCGAACATCTGGTAGATCTCGGGTTCGTGAAGCCGCAGACGGGCCAGCCGAACACAGGCGACGTTGCCGTGCCGCTCGACGATGATGTGACGGTAATCGTTTGCCATGAGCGATCCCCGCTTGAGGCCCCCTCCCTCTCGTTTTATCAAGTTCGAGGCCACGACACCAGCGGCAGGTTTATCGACGCGACCGAGGAAGGGGCTTCCGGCTCGCCCAGCAGGTAGTCGTCTCTCTGCTCAACGATCGACACCGGCACGCGCTGGCGAATCAGGGCCGGCAGATGACCGCGAAAGACGACAGGCACATAACGGCACGAGGTCCCTCGCACGAACCCCGGCTGTTTCGCCGCGCCCTCGACCACCACGTCGAGCCGCATTCCCACGAGACTGCGCTGATAGGCGCGTGCCAACTCCGCGTCCAGTTCGCGCAGCCGTTCGCGCCGTTCGGCGACGACGGCGGCGGGGACGGTGTCCCTCAGCAAGGCGGCAGGGGTTCCATGGCGCGGACTGTACGAGAAGACGTGGACCTTGCAGAAGCCAACCTCGCGCAGCACTTCGCAGGTCGCCTCGAAATCCTCGCCGGTCTCGCCGGGGAAGCCGATAATCACATCGGTGCTGAAGGCCGGACGGTCGAGCGCCTCCTTGATGCGCCGGCAGCGATCGACGAAGCCGGCCCGCCGATAACGCCGCCGCATCGCCGACAGCACACGATCGCTGCCGCTCTGCAAGCACAGATGCAGATGCGGACAGACACGCGAGTTGTAAGCCAGGGCGCGGACCAGATCGTCGCGGACCTCGGCCGCCTCCAGGCTGCTCAGCCGAATGCGGAAATCGCCGGGGAGCCGTTCCAGCCGGTCGAGCAGATGCCAGAGGCGCGTCCACTCCGCGCGTGGCCGGCCCTTGCTGCGGTCGATGCCGTAATGCCCCAGGTGAATGCCGGTCAGGACGATCTCGTGATAGCCGGACTCGATCAGCCGCTCGACCTCGTCCTCGATCTCCTCGACAGAGCGGCTATGCAAGCGGGGACGGACCGTGGGAATGATGCAGTAACTGCAATTGAGCAGACAGCCATCCTGCACCTTGACGAAGGCTCGCTGATGGTCGTCGAATCGCGAGATGCCGTCGATGGGGACCGTGACGCCGAAGGGGGCCAGCTCTTCGAGGAGTTTCTCCTTGTCGGCGATGACCCTGGTCACGCCCGGCAGCCGGCCGACCGCGTCGGGATCGCGGGTGGCGTAACAGCCCATGACGACGAGATCCGCGCCGGGGTTCCGCAGAGCAAGGCGGCGAATCAGTTGCCGGCTCTTGGCGTCGCCTTCATGCGTGACGGTGCAGGTGTTGACGACGCACAAATCGGCGCGCTCGTCCTCTGCAGCTTCGAGGTAGCCGTTGTGTTCGAGCAGTTCCTTGACGTATTGCGTCTCGTACTGGTTGACCTTGCAGCCCAGGGTCAGCAGACGCATGGTTCGTGGCGGCATAAGGGGTATCACTTTGATCGCTGAGTTCGCCGGGAACGGCGAACTCAGCGAAGAGGATATTCATTCCCCTGTTGAGTATATTCTCACGAATTGATCGCGAACCAAAAACATCCCTCCGGCGGCAACTGTCTTTTCATTCTGAGGACGCGAACGGTTCACGCCAACTTGAGGGCGGTCACCGCGACGACGGCCAGGAAGGAGATGAACGCCAAACCAACGACGAGCAAACGCCGTCCGCTTCCGGGCTTCGGTTCGTCGTAATCGTCCTTCGACGCCACGGCGAAGTCGCCCTTCTTCCTCGCCTCGCTCTGGATCGAGAACGGGATTTTCTTGCCGCAGGAATCGCACCAGCCGTCCTTGATCTCGCTGAGGGTTACACTCGCGCTGCAATGCAGGCACTTGAATTCAGTGGTCATGATCTGTTCCTGAGAGGTGGGCTTGGGGGTAGGCGAGAGTACTTAAGCAATCTGTATGCCAATCGAAGCGCCGCTACAAAGCAGGGAAAATGCGGCCAAACGATGCGTGATGGTGTTGAGCGTGCTTAATGTGTGGGCAGGGCGTGACCAGTTACGCTCGTTGGTTCATCAAAGACCACAAGTTGAAGGTGACGATCCAGTTCAGCAAGGACTTGAAAAAGAACCGAGCGATCGGCTCGGTCGAGGTTGAATAACCCGACGCGACAGGGACCTCCCGAAACGGATTTTTGATACGCCTGATCTCGGGAGACTATTGCCCGCCGTTTCTCAGGCCAGGAACTTTCTCATTGCTCCATGACCTTCCCCGGGCCAGAATAGCGACGGGGATCACGTTTACTCTGCCTGCCTCCCTCCTCAACCAGGAATCGTTCGATGAGTCCCGCACGCAACGACCGTTTCGGCTGTGACGAGTTTCGCCGAACCATGCGTCCGGATCGCCGCAGCTTCCTCAAGGCGGGCGTCCTCGGTGCCGCCGGCCTCGGCCTGGCCGACCTGCTCCGCTCCGAAGCACGGGGAGCAAAACCCACCTCCGGAGGGCGACAGCCATCGGTCATCATCCTGTGGATGCGCGGCGGGCCGAGCCACATTGACATGTGGGACCCCAAACCGGATGCGCCGGTCGAGATTCGCGGTGAGTTCAAGACCATCCCGACCAGCGTTCCCGGCATCCTGACGACCGAATTACTGCCGATGTCCGCCCGGATTCAGGACAAATTCTCGATCATCCGCAGCCTGCATCATGAAGACGCCGGCCACTCCACCGGCGACCAGATTTGCTTCACCGGCTACAACTCGGGCCCCAACCCGGACGAGAACATCCACCCCAGTTGTGGCTCCATCGTCTCCCGGCAGCTCGGCCACCTGAACCCTCGGCTGCCGGCCTATGTGATGATTCCGAAGCTGAATCCCGGTACAGGGCCGGCCTACCTTGGCGTCGCGCACAAGCCCTTCGAGACGATGGCCGATCCCGCGCGCGACAGCCCGTTCAGGGTCCCCAACTTCGAGATGGCCCAGGGTCTGAGTCTCGAGCGCATGGGCGACCGCCGCGGCTTGCTGACCGCCTTCGACACCATTCGCCGCGACCTCGACGCCACCGGCCAGATGGGCGCTCTCGACCGCTTCACGGGCCAGGCCTGGAATATCCTCACGTCGGAGGAAGCCCGCGAGGCGTTTGATCTCGAACGGGAACCGGCGAAGATTCGCGAGCGCTACGGCTTCATCCCCGAGTTCGATCCCAAGGCGGCGAACCGCTGTGCCGCGCCCAACTGGAGCCAGCGCATCCTGCTCGCGCGCCGGCTGGTCGAGGCGGGGGTCCGTTTGGTCACGGTCGATTGTCGCTGGTGGGACACGCACGTCAAGGGCTTCGAGTCGCTCCGGCTGGGGTTCCTGCCGCGCTGGGATCGCGCCTTCTCCGCGCTTCTGGAGGACCTGGAGGCACGCGGTCTGCTTCAGTCAACGCTCGTCCTCGCGTGGGGCGAGTTCGGCCGGACGCCGCGCGTCAACAATGATGCAGGCCGCGATCACTACCCGAACGTCTTCAGCGGCGTGTTGGCCGGCGGTCCCATCAAGGGCGGTCGAGTCGTCGGCGCCTCCGACGCCCACGGTGCCTTTCCCCGGGCCAATCCGAAGCCCCCGCAGGACGTGCTGGCGACGGTTTACCAGCATCTCGGCATCGACACCAAGACGGAGTATCTGACAACCACCGGCCGGCCGCATCCGGTACTGCCCTTCGGCAAGCCGGTGGATGAGTTGCTGTGAGGAGAATGCCATCATGCTCCTTGAAGAGATCACGCGTTTGCTACAGGCTCGCATGTTCACACCATTTCGGATTCACACGTCGAACAATGAACATTTCGACGTCCATCATCCCTGGCAGGTGTGGCCAACGGCGCGCACCATTTTCGTGGGGGTCCCCGGCGACAACCTGCCGCCTCATGTGTCGGCCGACTACTCGATCATCGCCCTGATTCACATCGTGCGTATCGAACCTCTCGCGGTCGAAACAGAGGGCAACGGCCAACTGGCGAACTGACCCTGGCATCCAACAGATCCCACGCGGCGTTCTCATCCGCCTCCGTTCGAGAGCGACAGCGGCCGATGATGCGCCGTTTGAAGGAATAAGGAGGCCGATAGGAATTGGTCCTTCGCGGCGCAGCGCCCATGCAGTAACGTGATACCTGTTTCGTTGCATTGCGCGTGCGTCACACCCACGGGGTGAGTGGAAAAGTGATCGCGGTGCGCTTCGAGCGACCCAACGATGGTTAGCCGCGACGCGGAGTCTTCGCAGCGGAGCGCGTACGGGCCTCGATACCGAGCGGCCAATATCGACGACAGCCACATTGAGTATTCGGAAGTCTGCGGGGAGGGTGGCAAGCCTGACAACTGCCATCAGTTCGACGTGAAACTCGTCCGCAAGAGGTGACAACATCGGCTCACAGGACGCCCTCCAAGGAGGAGGTTGTGGCGTGCCTCCAGCCCTCCCCTTTTGATTCTCCCTGCAAGTTCTCGGGCTATCGCTCCTGTTGCCTCGAAGCCGTGAACCGGCGATTACCCGTTTCCGGCCCCTGCATGGACACTGAAACGATCCGCGGCACCGCTCCCTCACCGCTCTATCGGAGGCGTCTGTCGTAACGTCAATCTAGGGAAATACTTATGCAAATCGATTCCCGACACCTTTTCCTTCCGAGAAATCCCATGAGGCGTCTCCTACTTTCGCCCGAGGGGAAGAAACCGGGTTGCTACCTGCATTAGCGCGAAAGGAAGGCGAATAGCATCACGGATTATCAGTTCTTTTCTTTTATTCCCTCGCGGCCTTTCTCAAGCCCCGAGCGAGTCTTCGTGTAGGTTCGGCACCGTCCAGATCGTGCCGCCGCCGTCTTCCACGGAGTGCGGTCCTTCGACCACCGGCGAGCGCATTCCCGGCAACACCTGGACGTCAAAGATCTCCTCGACACCCGACCGGAACTCGAGGAACATCAGTGGCTGTCCCGTCCGCCAGTTGACGATCCAGACACCGCACTTCAACTCCTGGCGGCGCTCGCCGACCGGGACGCCGCCGAACGTCGAGGTTTCGCGGATCCTCGACAGCCCCACGAAGGCATACGGCCCGACGAATGCCAGTCCCCGGCAGTAGCCTGGGAGTTCGGCCACGGTTTCGCACCGACCGTCCTGAGGATCTACAGTCACCAGCCGGCCCCTGCCGGAATCGAGCAGCCACAGCCGGCCGTCGTGGATACGGGGCGAATGCGGCATGCACAACCCCTGCGTGACCACCGCGCCAGTGGTCACGTCGAGCAGACAACCGCCACTGGCCTTCCCAGGCCTCCAGCCCCCTCCGGTGTCGGTCTGTCCCAAGGCCGTCACATATTTCGGCCGGCCATCGGCGATGGCCAGGCCGTTGAGGTGGCAGCGGTCCTCGGCTGCCAGAGCGGTGATGAAGGGCGGCTTCCAGCGCGGCACGAAACTGTACCTGGTGTCCAGCGTACACAGGCACGAGAAAAGGGTGTTGACGATCCAGAGTTCCTCGTCCACCCAGGCCATCTCGTGCCCGTGGATTTCGCCTGTGACGTGGCAGGAACGGGTCAGGAAACAGGCGTCGTGCTGTCCGGCGGGTTCGATCCGACGCGCCACGTCTGGAGCACTGGCCAGAAACCAGACCTGGCGGCGGGCGCCGACGGCGACCTGCCTGAGGCCGACGGCAACGCCCATCGGGCGGTCGAAGTTGGGGAACGCCAGGCTCAAGCGGGCACCGGCCGCGGACACGACGGCGAGTTTCCCTGCCTGGTAAGTCGATACCAGCAGCGAGACGCCGAGGTGCGACAGCAAGGTGGGAAAGTCGGTGGAATGTTCATAGCGCACCTCGCGGTAAGGAGCCTCGGCCCCAACCGGGGACGGTGACTCCTGCGACTCGAGCGTTGCAGCCTGAGACATGAGTGTATCTCCCTCTTCTTTTGGGGACTTTGATTCGGCGCCTCAGAGTGCCGTGGGCGGCCGCGCGCGCCCGCCGCCCCCGCCGCAACCGTTGGGCCCCCCCGGGGGAGACAGGTGACCCCCCCTGGGCCGCGGGGGCGGTTTGGTGGTGGCCCCAAAAAAAACGGTGGGGGG
>JBBRIK010000255.1:0-7075 GCA_038221045.1 Gemmatales bacterium | reverse complement strand
GGAGGACTTCCTCGCGCAGTTGGGTCACCTGGGCCTGGGTGAGTTGTTGATCCCCCTGCTGTTTGACGTGGAGTCCCTGAACGTCCAGGGCGAGCGCCTGCGCCAGTTCCTCCAGCCGTCGCAGCCGCTCCTCATCCACCGCCGGGAGGGGTCGTTCGACGACCGGGGGCAGCTCGACGCGCGGGGCGGGGCGGGGAGGGCCCCAGCGAAGAACGAGCTGATCCTTCTCGACATGCAGTTCCAGGCGCGGCAGGACAGCGACCAGGAGCAGGATACCTGCTGCGACCAGTGCGATCACCGCCGTCCGCCGCCAGCGCCGCGAGCGGCGCTTTTCGCGCTGGGCGGTCTCGCGGTACAGGGACGGGACGTCCACCTGCACGGCCGGCGCGGCGCTCTGGTCGAGGAGCCGGCAGACCGCGCGGAGTGACTCGCACTCCTGCTGACAGGCCGGGCAGCCCATCAGGTGGGCCGCGATGGCGTCTCTGCCGGCATCCGGCATCGGTCCGCTGACGTATTCCGCGAGCAGGAGTTGGACGTCGTCGCATGTCATGGTCTGTTCTCCTCGGGGCCGCAACCCAGTTCCCGGAGCCGGACGCGCAGCCGGGCCAGGGCGACGGCGAACCGAGACTTGAGAGTGCTGGCGGGGACGCCGGTCATGCGTGCGATCTCCTCGAAGCCGAGTCCCTCGTCGCAGCGCAGGTTGAGGACGATGCGCAGCGTCTCGGGCAGCTCCGCCACGGCGCGAGCGACGAGGACAGCCAACTCGCGTTTCTGGCAGACTTCCTCAGCGGGCGCGGCCGGGTCGGCGCGATCGGTCTGGTCCGTCGTGGGGAATCGCCGCCGCCGGCCCGCATCGCGCGCGACGTTGAGGGCAATGCGATAGAGCCAGGCGGAGAACCGGCCGTTGTCGCGGTAACGCTCGCGCGCGGCCAGGACGCGAAGGAAGACCTCTTGACACAGGTCGGCGGTCAGCGCGGCGTCGCCGGTCAGGCGGAACAGGAAGCGGGCCATCGGCTGCTGCCAGCGGCGCACCAGTTCCTCGAAGGCCGCCGGGTCGCCGAGCTGCCAGCGCGCGACCAGATCCGCATCGTGCGGGGGCATCATTCCGTTTCCCTCTTCCGGACCCATACGTTCTAACGCGGCAGCGAGGGGAATCGACGAACTGTCTCTCGTCTTTTCGTCGGCAGTCACCGCATCAGCGCCGGCATCCTGGACCGCAGCCTGATTCATCCCCGCGAAGTGTTTCGCCCGGCCATCAAGGATGCCGCCAAGGCCGTCCTCCTGGTCCACAACCACCCGAGCGGCGATCCGGCGCCCAGCGACGAGGATTTCACCCTGACGACCCGGCTGGAGGAGGCCGGCAAGACGCTGGGTATCGGGATCCTGGATCATATCGTCGTCGCACGCAACGGAGCCGCCAGCATCCGCGAGGGTCGCATGTAGCCGAAGTCGCCAGACTTCGGGAAGCGACAGAACCCGAAGTCTGGCGACTTCGGCTACAAGTCACGCATCACCGCACTGGCCCGCACCATCGCCTTGATGACCTGGCGCGGCGTGAAGAACTGGCCGCCGTCGTTGTTCTTTTCGCCGAGTTTCAGCAGCAGTCCCTCGTAGACCTGCGACAGCGCGAACACATGCGTCGGATCGACCGATTCGGAAGTGATTTCGTGGACCTTGTCGAGCACGTCGAGGAAATTGCGTTCGGTGTCAATGCGGACGTGTTCGAGGCCGGTGATGACCTTCTGCCGCGCCCCCCTCGTCAAACCGCATGATGGAGACTGAGTGCGCCATCTTTTGTTTGCGCTTCAGGGCTGGCAGGAAACAGCGATTGGGAAACGGTTCCTTCCACGTTTCTTTGCTACTGAGACCCTTGTTGCTGTCTTCTGTTGTTCGCGTGATTTCTCTCAGGTTATCTGGAGTACGCGCACCCACTCTGATGGAATCCGGCCAGTCAGGAGGCAGCGAGCCTCTAACTCGGAACGAAGCCCGTTATTGTCGGGGGCCATCATGTAGCCGGAACTCTGATCACCGACCAATAAGCAATCTTTACGCTCGGAGAAGTGTAAAGCAACCAACAGGCAGAAGCAGGCATCCAGGCAGTCCTGATCGCGTTTTCGTGGCCTGATGTTCGGGGTAACGTTGTCCACCCACGCCCCCATCTCCTTAAGTCCGCTCAGTCTGGCAATTCCGACGACATTGGAGAATCTCCCCCTGCCTTCCGGCTAATGACTCGCCCCTTTCCCGCTCGCTGGGGCTGGGCGGCAAGCAGGGCTGCCGCGTCCTCGTTCGCGGAAAGCCGAGTTCGATCAGCATCGAACTGACCGAGGACCAAGTGGTGCTCAGTTCGGCAGAGACCAGATCTGTAGCCTTGAAGCCGATTTTCGGCTCCCCTACTTCCCGCCGCGATACTTCGCACTCGCCCTCTGCAAGATGCCCAACTCATCATCCGTGAGGCTTTCCCGCCCCTTCTCGCTGATTTTCCGCAGCACCTCATCGACCTGCTCGTCAAACGTGTCGCGCGCAGGTTGTGCGGCGGCGGCCGGCTCCGCCGCGCGTTGCGGCTTTCGCTTTGGCACGCGGACCGGGCGGCCGGAACGGTCCAACGGAGCTTCCAGTCTCAGGCCCAGCCTCCAGTAAACGTACCCGAACGCCAACCCGCCAAGATGGCCGGCGTGGGCGACGCCATCGTCATGCGGGTCGCCTGCCAGGGCCAGCAGGACCGGGTGGACGTCGTAGAGCACATACAGGCTCAGGAGCGCCCACAGCGGCACCGGGACGACCCAGAAGATCAGGAAGGTCTCGAGGGGGTAATAGATGGTGTAGAGTATCATCACCCCCCATGACCGCTCCGGACGCTCCGATGGCCGGCGTGATGGACCCGGTGTACCGGGCGAGGCCGATGTAGGCCAACGAGGAACAGACAGTCGCCACGAGGTAGAACAGGAGGAACTCGCGCGAGCCGTACATCGTTTCGAGCCGGGTGCCGAACCAGTACAGCAGGAGCATGTTGAACAGGATGTGCCAGATCATCTCGCGGGCGTGGCAGAACGCCCCGGTGAGCAGACGCCAGACCTGACCCTGCTGGAACGTCTTCTCGGGATCGAGTTCCAACCACACCTGGACCACCGAGACGCGGGCGCTGGGGAACTGGTTCATCAGCCGCTCCATCTCACGCCGGGCCTTGCGGGCGGCTTCCTTTTGCTTTTCCCTGGCGCCCTCGTTTCCCTCGTCCTTTTGACCCTTTGGGTCGGGCGTTCGAGCTTTTGCCGCCTCGGCCTGCTGCCCCACGGTCTCGTCATCGAGATCAGCGGGGTCCTCCAGGGGGACCGAGCGCGTGATGAAAATTTGCAGCAAGAAGACGATGACGTTCGTGACGATCAGGTATTTCACGACGGGAGTGAGGGGTTCCAACCCCCAGCCGGCGAGGCTTTTGGTGTAGCTGCCGTCGCGATAGTAGTCGCGGCTTTCGAGTCCCATGAGCCTTACCTCGTGCAGGAAAACGAAAGCGAATTATAACCGGTGGCGCTGCTGCGCGAAGTGTTGGCACGCAAGAAAGTCGAAAAACTGGCCGCGCAGTTCGATGGGGACGTGCGCCGAAGACGCTTCGGCCGCCGCGGGAATGGTATGACGATCCGGACAATCCTTTTGAGGAGGAGCCGAGATCGTGAGTCCGGCCCCTTTCCTGCAACTGGGCAGCGTGGTCTGGGCCGAGTCGGAGGACGCCAACGGGTTCCGCAAAGTTGCCTGACACGTCGCGCAATTTCTGTCGCGTACGGCGTTCTCCCTGGATACACTCAAAACCGGGATGGGGACGGTCCGTGTCCGAGGGCCGTCTCCGAGCCAACGTCCTGCCGGCTTGATCTGAGGAACACGCGATGGATGCCAGCCGATGGTACTGGAAGCGCAATGGGCAGAAGACGGGGCCGCTCTCTTCCGGCCAGCTCAGGCAACTGGTCGCGAAGGGGCAACTTCAGCAGGCCGACATGCTGCTGCAGGAAGGCACTCGTCAATGGGTCCAGGCCGGCAGCGTCAAGGGGCTGTTCAAGCCCTCGACTCCCCAGCGGCGTCCCGTGTGGCCCTGGATTGCCGTCTGCGCCGCTACCGCGATTCTTGGCGGAGTCGGGGCCGCAGTCATCCTCAATTCGGGGAAGAAAGAAGAAGAGAAGCCGAACCCTGTCGCCGTCAAGCCGGCGGACTCCGATCCAGGGCCGTCCGGCAAGGATGACAGGAAGCCCGAGGACAAGAAGCCCGAGGACAAGAAACCCGACGCGACCGACAAGAAGCCGCCGGACAAGCCGACTCCCGACGTTGCGGAGACACTGCGGATCGCGGAGTTCCAGCGTTTCCTCAAGGCCGGCCGAGTGCTGCACGACGCCAACCAGTTCGACGCTGCTGTTGAAGCGTTCACCAAGGCCGTCAACCTCAATCCCGACAGCGCGGAGGCGATCGCCGGTCTGAAGGCCGCCCGCGACGCGCGCATCGCGGATCTCGCGAAGGACCGCGACAAACGGGAGGAAGAACAGAAACTGCGGGCCTATCGCCTGCTGATGGAGAACGGTCAGGCGAACGTGAAACGCAAGCAGTTCGACCTTGCCATCCTGGCCTTCAACGAGGCGCTCAAACTCAAGCCGGACGACGAGGACGCCAAGGACGCCCTGCTCGCCGCCGAGAAGGCCAAGAAGGCGGGTGCCGTCGCGGTTGGTGTTCCGGTCAATCCGCCGCCGCGCCCCATGCGGAACCCGAACCTCGACGCTTACAGGCAGCGCATGGCGGAAGGCCGGACGGCGCTCTTCGTCACTGGTCAGTTCGATGCCGCCGTGCTTGCTTTCAGCGAGGCGCTGAAGCTGTTCCCGGACGACTTTGTGGCGGCCGCGTTCCTGGTGGAAGCCCAGAGGGTCCGTGTCGCCGCCGCGACGCTCCAGGCCGCCCAGGCCCAGTTGATCCAGCGAGAACTTTGGAGGGGAGTCGAGCTGAACGCGGCACTGGCGCAAGGACGCAATGCCCTGGCGAATGGCAATCTCGACCTGGCCGCCAGCGCCTTTACCTATGCCTTCCAACTCGCACCGAACGACCCGGCCGTCATCCAGGCCCGGCTCGACCTCCAGCAGGCCCAGAACCTGATTCTGGCTCGACAAGGTTATCAGCAATTTCTGCGAAACGGCCGGCAGGCCCTCAGGGAGAAGCGCTACAACGACGCCGTGAACTCCTACGCTCAGGCCGTGACCCTTGCGCCTTTCGATCAGGCGACCCGGGAACTGCTCCAGGAGGCGACCCGCTTGCGGGATGAGGTCCGGACGGCAGCGAACGCCGCTCAACAGACGGCAGCCCAGGTCACGCAGTTGCTTGTCACGGGCCGGGCTGCCCTTGCTCGCAACGACCTGGGCGGCGCCTCCGCATCGTTCACCGCCGCCCAACAGTTGGCCCCCACCGACCCCGCGGTCGTCCAGGCCATTCAGGATCTGGCGACAGCCCGGAACTCGGCCCAGGTGGGGACCGATCGCCAGAAACTACTCGCCGCGTATCAGCAGTTGATGAAGTCCGGCCAGGATGCCCAGGCCGGCAAGCGCTATGACGACGCCATCCGGTCCTATCGCGAGGCCGCTCGCCTTGTGCGTGGCGACAAGGACTCGGTGAGTCTGCTGCTGGACGTCGACAAGGGCAGGAGCGATGCCGAGAAGGCCCTCAAGGCCCAGACCGCCCTGAACTCGGACGCCATAAAGCAGGCAGCCCGAGTGCGCGACCTGCTCGCCGCCGGCCGCGCCGCCCTGTCTCGGAATGACCTGAACTCCGCCGCCAGGTCCTTCAACGAGGCCAAACAACTGGCCCCCACCGATGCCGACGTTCAGAAGGGTCTGCAGGATCTGGACGCCGCTCGCGCCACGGCCCAGGCGGGGACGGATCGACAGAAGAAGCTGGCCTCCTATCAGCAGTTAATGAAGGCCGGTCAGGATTCTCAGGCCGCCAAGCGCTATCAGGAGGCGGTCCGCTCCTTCGGCGACGCGGCTCGCCTGGTGCGCGGCGACAAGGATTCGGTAACCCTGCTGCTCGACGCCGAGAGGGCCGGGGGCGACGCGGACAAAGCGCTCAAGGCGCAGACCGCACAGAACCAGGACGAGGTGAAACGGGCAGCCCGGCTGCGTGAGTTGCTCCGCAAGGGACGGAATGCCCTGGCCAATTTCCAGTTCGACAGCGCGAGCAAGACGTTGACGGAGGCAAACAACCTGGCCCCCACCGACGCCGACGTGCAGAAGGCCCTCCAGGAGCAGGACCAGGCCCGAGCGCAGGCGCTGAAGTTCGACCTGCGCATCGAACCGGGGCAGGTCAAGTTGATCCCTGGAATGTCCGCCCAGGTGAAGGTCACGGTAGACCGGAAGGGGAAAAACGGCTTCCAGGGTCCGATCGAGTTCGAGTTGCAGAACCTGCCTGCCGGGGTCACGGCGAACCGCGCCGCCATTCCGGCAGGCCAGACGAGTGTGCAGATCCAGTTATCCGCCCTCCCCAACACGGGTCTCGGGACGAAGAATGGTATTGTCGGCCAGGGGACCGTGCGCGGGATAACGGGCCAGGTCACGTCGCCGGCGTTCGCAATCCTCGTGCAGCGCAAATGAGGTCGCATGTGCCTGGGGCGCGCCGGGATGCATCAACGGCCAGCCAGAAAGACGTCTTGCGGACTTTGACTACCGGGCATTTCCGTTCCTTCCTTCTCGCCCAGCAAAGGTGGCTCAACAAAGGTGTCCGCGACACCTTATTCTTGCCCACAAGTCGCTCCCGTGGTGCCGGGCAGTTCGTCCGATCCGTGGCGACCGCCGTTCTCTTCCACAAGATTTGCCGGGCTTTGCTCCTGGAACCTTTCGGCCTCAAGTGAGAATGGGTTGCCAATCCCGCACGCAGCCATTCCGTTTTCCTGGTTCGTCTGGCTTGACTTTTCTCACAATCAAGACAATAATGTATCAAGACAATAATGTATCAATAAATAAGTGTATCATCGTAGCAGCATCATCCATCGGAGTTGAGATCCATGCGAAACATCATCGGAGCGCCAGTGGGTGGGGAGGATTTCTTTGGACGCAAACAG
>JBBRIK010000254.1:0-7084 GCA_038221045.1 Gemmatales bacterium | reverse complement strand
GGCGGCCCCGTTTCGCGCTCCCAGCGTCCATCCGTGCGCGGACGTGGATAGAAGCGAACGAGTGCGTCTGGCCTTGCAAGCTCTGCATGAGGTTCATCGTTTCGGAGTGATCGAGTTCGCCGAATGGGGCGGACTTGGATTCCGGACGATCCAGGCGCGCCGGGCCGGGCTCGCCTTTCAGGAAGTCCGCATGATTGTAAAGCTTCACAGTTCCACACAGTGGATGCGTGAAGCCAATCGCCAGTGGATCAAGGACGAGAACGAGCTGCAACTGGACTTCTGCGAGCGCTACTCCTTCGAGAACGCGGACGTGCAGACCAGCCCCAGCCGTTACATGCTCGAATATGCGCGCGAAGCGGGCTGGGCCGTCCGGCCGGACGCACGCGTCGTGCCGAACCCGCTCGCCAGCGCCGGAGACGGCCTGCCGCCAGAGCTACCGGAGGGACCATCCGAGGTCGTGTACTTCGGCCGTCTCGAGACGCGAAAAGGGCTGGAGCTTTTCGTCGAAGTCGCCCGCCGTCTGCCGGCCGAAGTGCCCGTGACCTTCCTGGGCCGGCCGAGCATCGTCGGCGGCGAGCCGGCCCTCGACCACATCCGCGAACGACTTCGAGGACGGCCTTTCCGGCTGCTGACCGACCTCAACCGCGAACAGGCGCTGGGCTATCTCTCCGAAGGCAGCCGCCTCGCGGTCATGCCCTCGCTGGCTGACAACTATCCCTACACGGTCCTCGAATGTGCGGCCCACGGCATTCCCTTCCTGGCCTCGTCGGCCGGCGGCGCTCCCGAAGCGTTGTCTGACCCCGAGTTGCAGCGGCACCTGTTCTTCCCCCCAACGGTCGCCGATCTCGAACGCTGCCTGGGCGAGTATCTTAGTACCCCGCGGAGTCAGCGCTCTGCCTGGCGCAGCCAGGCCCACGTCTCACTCATCCCCGTAGTCCGCAACGCTGAGGTCGTCGCCGACTACGACGCCGCCCTGAACCAAGCGCCTTCTTCTCTGCTGCATTCCAGCGAAGAAACTGTTCCGCTCGTCAGCGTAGTCCTCCCCTACTACAACCTGCCGGCCTATCTGCCCGAGGCGCTGGCTTCCCTGGCGGCGCAGACCTGGACGCACCTGGAGGTGATCGTCATCAATGACGGCTCGACGGACCCCGCCGCCGTCCGCGTCTTCGACGAACAGCATCGGCTCTATCCGCAGTTCCGCTTTCAGCGGCAGGACAACGCCGGCATCGGTGCCACCCGCAATCGCGGCCTCCGCGAGGCACGCGGCGAGTATCTGGTGTGTGTGGATGCGGACAACGTCGCCAGGCCGGAGATGATCGAGCGCCTGGTCGCCGGGATGCAGCACCGTCCCGAATGCAGCGCTCTGAGTTGTTACTACCTGGCCTTCCGCGACGGTGACGACCCGCTGACGAGCGCCTCCCTCCACGCCTATCGGCCGACCGGCGGGCCTCACATCGTGGGGACCTTCCGCAATGTCTACGGCGATGCCAACTCGATCTACCGCACGACCGACTTCCGCGCCGCCGGCGGATTCGAGACCGACCGCGATACCTCCTTCGAGGACTGGGAGGTATTCGTGAAGCTGGTCCGGGCCGGCTTCCGGGTCGATGTGGTGCCGGAGCATCTCTTCTACTATCGCTTCCGCGCTGAAGGCTTCTCGCGGGCCACGGACCTGTTCCGCAACCGGCAGCGCGTCCTGCGTCAGTACCTGGCCAGCGAGCATCTGCCTCTCGCCGAGCGCATCGCCCTGTGGACGGCCGTGACGGGGTTCCAGCACGATCTCGAGTATCTGCGTCACCTGCTGGGAGCGCGCCGCTACCGCGTGGCGGACTGGGCGCACGCCATGCTGCGGCCCACTCAGCGGCTGGTGCGCTCGCTTGTCTCGAAGGGCGTGCGCTTCTGCCGTTCCCTCGGAAAAACGAGGCGGCCACGCGTGGGAGCGCCCCGCGAATGAATCCGTCTCCGACCTTCTCGCTCATCGTGCCAACGCGACAGCGAACCGGCCAACTCCGCCGGCTACTCGATAGCCTGGCGGAGACGGCTGCTCACCCCAAGCGGCTCGAAATCGTGCTTGTCGTTGACGAGGACGACGCCGCAAGTGTCGTGTTTTGCCATGATGCGCTAGCGGTGAAACTCGTCGTCGTTGCGCCCGGCCTGCCGATGGGCGCACTCAACATGGCGGGCTACGAAGCTGCGTCCGCACCGTATTTGATGCTGCTCAATGATGACGTCGTCGCGCGGACCCCGAGGTGGGATGAGACGGTCCTGTCGTGGTTCCGCGCCTTCCCCGATGAAATCCTGCTCATTCACACCAACGATCTGATCTTCAAGGACGAACTCTGCACGTTCCCCCTGGTGTCCCACGCGTTCTGCGAGTTGGCCGGGGGATTGTGTCCGCGCGAGTATGTCCGCTATCGCATCGACGACCACATCGGCGACGTCTTCAACCTGCTCGCCGTGCTGGGAGAACGACGCACGATTTATCTCCCGGACATCGTATTCGAGCATCTCAATTTCCACACCGAAGGCGAGAAACGCGTCTATTCCTCTGAAGCCGAGGCCCTCGCCGTCGATGCGCTTCGCTTCGACGGACTGTTCCCGCGCCGCAAGGAAATCGCCCTGCGCCTGAAGGATCACATTGAGGCGCGAGGCCGCCGCGCTGAGGCCGACGGCCATAGCCGCGCCCTGGAGGCGGTTCGCGATCCGTTCACGATCCGCGTGCCGTCGAGGTTGCGCGTGGAGTCGCAAGCGTGGCCCCGCTCGAGCGCGAACACCCGTGTGACGGTGGGCGTCGTCGCGTCGGGCCAGTCGCGTGCCGCCGTCCGCCGCTGCCTTGGATGGATCGAGTCCCACACGGCGAATTACGAGTTGATCGTCCTCGATCAGCAAGGCGCGGACTTCCACTTTCCCCGCGAGTTAAACCGGCTGCTGTCGGCGGCGCGGACAGACCATGTCGCCCTACTGCACGATCAAATCGAGGTCAGTCCGGGCTGGCTCGATGGCCTGCTTGCTTCGATGAATTCAGACGTTAGCGTCGTCACTCCACTCCAGCAGGGGAGGGATCGAAAAAGCTCCTTCGCCGGCGTCGTCTTCCATCCTGACGGTTCCGGCCATCACAGTCACAGTCTTGGCGTGCGGGATGGACCGCAAGCGGTGCTGACCTTCTGCAACCCCGTCCTGCTGATCGACCGGGATCGCTGCCGGCACCTGCGCTTCGACGAAACCTTTGGGCGCTACTTCTTCGACCTCGACCTGGGGCTGCGCGTCTGGGAGTGCGGCTGGCGCGTCGTCTGCACTCCGGCATCGATCGTGAGGAGCGTGAGCGGCTCGCTGCTGCCCTATGGCCCCGCATTGAGCGAACAGGTATTCGAGGAGGACCGCCGGGCTTTCATCGCCCGTTGGATGACGACCGGCCGCTACGAGCGCCTTCAGCGCGATGTGTGGGCGAGCATCCCGGAGTTGCGCCGCCTGGCCGAACTGGAGACGCTGGAGTGCGCCGGTGCGGTCCTCGAAGAGATCAGGCGACATCCGATCCTCGAGCATGCACTGCTCGAACGAGCGGTGCATGCCGTCGCCACGATCGAGAAGGAACCTCATCGCCTCCTGCGTGCCATCGGCTCGGCGATGGGGGGCTTGAGGCGTATCCCGGCCTGTCTGCGCGACCGGGGCTATCGCGGTCTGGCCGAGGCGCTCGGGAGTCGCCTCACCGGCGCGCTGAGAAACGCCACGGCTTCTGAGAGCGTGCCGGCCCCTCATCCTACGCGCGACGCACGGCGGCTGCTCCTGGACCGGAGATGAGGACCGACGGTGAAATCCCTTCTTGCCGCTTGCGGCGTAGCGGGCAGCGCGCGACGCCGCAAGCGGCAAGAAATGAGGGAACCCGCCTTGACCCGAGTTGTCGTCCCGAACTAAGATGCTTGCCTCTCATCGTTCCGCGCCCGCGCAGGGAAAGGATTCCCTCGATGATCGCTTATTTCGCACGGATCTGGCGATGCCGCGATTTCTGGCTCTCCCTCGTGAAGATCGACCTCCGTTCGCGCTACCGGCGTTCCGTCCTCGGAGTCGGCTGGTCGCTGTTGCGTCCCATCTTGCTGACCATGATCCTCTGCGTCGTGTTCCAGCGGCTGTTCCACCGGACCGACACCTGGACGTTCGCCCCCTACCTGCTCTCGGGACTGTGCTGCTGGGACTACCTCGTTATCGCCACGAAACAGGGCTGCCAGTGCTTCTTCGCGGGTGAGTCGTACATCCGCCAGCATCCGACGCCGGTCGCGGTCTTCCCTCTCAGGGTGGCGCTGGCGGAGACGTTTCACTTCTTCATGGGAATGATCGTCCTCATGGGGCTGGTGTGGTACGCCCAGGGTTTCTCGAACCTGCCTGTGCTACTCAGTCTGGTGCCGACCTTCATCCTGCTGTTCGTCTTCATCTGGTCGCTGGGACTGCTGGCCGGGTTCGCCAACGTCTACTTCCAGGACACCCAGCACCTTTGCGATATCGGCTTTCAGATCCTGTTCTACGCCACTCCGATCGTCTACTACCCGCGCGACCTCGGCGACGGCCGGCTCCACTGGCTGGTCATGCACTGCAACCCCGTGGTCCCCTTCATGAGCCTGGTCCGCGAGCCGATCCTCGAGGGACAGGCGCCCGCGCTGGGGACTTATGTCTCCGCTTTCTTCGTCGTCCTCGCCACAAGCGGAATCGCCGCCTACGTCTGCATGCGAGCCCAGCGGCGCCTCATCTTCCACCTGTGAGGCCAGGACGAATTGGAAATTCGTCCTCCCGCGCCACTCTCAAGGATGATCACCCATGCTCAGCGTACTCTTCTGCTCGCGAGTCAAGAACAACCCCGACTCGAACCTCCCGCGCTTGCTGGATTCCGCCGTGACCCACCTCTCCCCCGAGGAGTACGGCCAGATCGAATTCCTCATCAAGTATGACGAGGACGACGACGAAAGGCCGCCCGACAGTTTCTTCTCGAAATATCCCTTCCCGGTCCGCATCTTCAGTTGGTCGCGCGGGGAGGGCCGGCATTCGTTGCATCACGCCCAGGAGTACCTGTTCACCCAGCGCGATCCCCGCTCGCGCTTCTGTCTGATGACGGCCGACGACTTCTACTTCACCCGCTCGGGTTTCGTTTCCGAGATCCTGAGCATCGAGGATGAGTTCTGCATCCTCGGCCATCGCCGCCCGCGTATCGAGGACTATGCCGGCATTTACGAGCAGGAAGAGGCGATCCGCAACTGGGTGGTCGCGTTCGGCCCCTGGTCTCCCGTCGTCAGCTCCCGGCTCATCGAGGTGTGCCAGAATTTCGGCTGGCAGTCCAACGTCGATAGCTGGCTGATGGGTCTGTCCGTCGTGCTGTACGACCTCTACAAGATCGTCCTGTGGCGTCAACACGAGGAGTTCTACGCTCGCGGCGGCGGCTACGGGCTGGGCGACACGCCGACTTATAACAACATGGAACTGACCTGCCAGAAGGGGCCGGGCAACAAGTACTGGTTCGAGTTGGTCCGCCGTCAGGCCCGCAACATCTACCTCAATATGGAGCATGGCACGGACTTCCGGAAGCTGTCCTGGGGCACCGCCCCGCGCCGCCTTTGGAAGAAGTTCTGGTCGCAGCCCCTGCGCCGTCTGCCGATCCGCCTCTACCACCGCGTCCGCCGCGACGTCGGCGCGCTGCTGGCCTGAGTCCGCCTTCCTCCCTGTTCCTTCCCTCGACACAGCGGAATCCCGAGGACTGGCAGGCCGCTGGTCCTCGCCTCAATGGAGACACCCCCATGAACTTTGGCAGACGACCGATAGCTCCCTTCCCGGCGACGTACAAGCAGTACCACCTGCTTCGCACCCACGGCCGGGTCTTCGCCATCCCCTTCCATGTCGCCGACGAACCCATCCCCGAGGTCGGCCGGCTGCTCGAATTGATGCCGCATCCCGAGACCATCTCCGCATCGAGTCTCGCGGAATTGCAAGAGATGCTCGATTCCTGTGATGGTCAGGCGAGCCAGGCGGAAGCGATCGAGCGCTTCGATGGCTACAACGTGGTGCCTTATCAGGGCGCTCTTTATGGCGTACCCATTTCGGCTGGCACGGTCGATCTCGGCACGCCTCACGAACGTGCTCGGGCCGGGGTTGTCCGTGGAGTGACCCAGGAGGACGTCGAGGAGCGTATCCGCGAGGTGAGCGAGGCTGCACCGGTCGAGTTCGCAGGCTGGCTGCCCATCTACGAGGTGTCCGGCAACTGTGGCCGGCATCCGCAATTCGCGCACACGGTCGAACCGCCTCTGGGCTATCGCTTCACCTGTTCCGCTCCTCCTCGCACCTCGACGCGGCCGACCTTTTGGGACCGGTTGCTGAAGAAGGCCGGGAAGGTCGCACTGGGCATCCAGGGGATGGTCCGTCCCTTCCTCGCCTTTATCCGTCCCGGCGCGGCCGTCAGCGGGCGTACCCGGATGCGCGTCTTCTTCGCCTTCGTCCTGCTGTTCTTCAAACTGGTGTGTCGCGGTTGCAATCCCATCCGCGTCCTTCTCTTCCTCAAATCGCGGCATTTGCAGTCGCAACTGCGCCTGGGAGGCCGACACGAACTGGTGTTCCTCACAAGTATGCCCTACACCTTCGGGCAGGACCCCTGGGTCATCGAGATCGAAGATCCTACCACCCTCTTTTTCCCGCTGATTCAGAATGGTCACACCTGCGATCTCGACGTCAGGAACTCGCCTTACTTCCGGATCGTCAAGGCGCTGCTCGAATCGCGCCAGTGCAAAGGCATCCTCACCCACATCCGCTCCACCGCGAACCTGGTCGCCACCCTGTTCGGCAGCGACGTCATCCGCAAGAAGATCGTTTACACCCCTCTGGGCGTGAAACTGCCCGCTCGGCATCAGAGGCACGAACTGCGGCCGGAGGATGAACCGATTCACCTTCTGTTCATCAACTCCTGGTGTCAGATTCCGGAGAACTTCTACGTCCGCGGCGGCCTGGACATCCTGGAAGCGTTCGCCATTCTCCAGGTGCGCTACCCGCAACTGCGGCTCACGATCCGCAGCGCCCTGCCGGCCCTCGACGCCCATTATCACCGGATCATCGA
>JBBRIK010000253.1:0-7087 GCA_038221045.1 Gemmatales bacterium | reverse complement strand
AACTGGATGAGCTTCTCGTAGCAGCGGGCGGCGTCCGGGTAGTTGGCCCGGTCGTAAAAGTGCGTGCCGAGCCACTCCAGCGCGGCAAAGCTCGCATGCGTGTCGGGATAGCGCTGCATCAACTCCACAAACATGCCGGGGTCGTTGAGCAATTGAGCCTGCTTGAGCATTTCGACGGCGGCGGGGCCGTACTCCTCTCGATAGAAGGTTCGTCCCTCGCGCGGCAGGTTCAGAAGAATCCGAGCGGCCTCGACCCGGACGTTCACTATCGCCTTCAGTTCCTCGCCGTCGCGTCCCTTGCGCGTGACGGAGACGAAGACGTCATCGGTGCGGTCGAGGAGTTTCTGGAGCAGCGTGGCGACGACGGGCCAATCCTTCTTCGCGATGCGTTCCCGAGCGACTTCGAGATGACTGCCGAGGTTGGCGGCCGGCAGGTGAAAACCGAGGAGGTCCTCCGGCGTCTCAGGCGGCTCGGGGAAGCGAGGCCGCTGGGCGAACAGCAGGGGACCGGCCAGGAGCAGAAGCAGCGACCCGCGACAACGGTGCGACATGACAGAGGCTCCATGCACGACGGGAATGGATGGCTTCAGGATAGACGACCCAGGCCGTGGAAGGCAACGGTTACGTCCCTCGTTCCGCTTGCGGCGTAGCGATTTCCCCCGCTAAGCCGCAAGCGGCAAGACAGGCGAACGTGGCCTATACTCGAAAAGACCCAGCAGCGGAGGAGCCATGGCGCGCGATGAGCGGATCGTGTCGGTACAACCCCTGGAGGCGGACGGGCCGCACCTTGCCTCGCAGATACCCGTCGAGGAACTCGACGCCGTCTTGCAGCGTCTGCTCGGCCAACTCGCCCAGCAACTCGACGTGGCCCAGCTCAACGAACTGCCTCTGGAGCGGCGCGAGCCGGAGGTGCGCCGCGTCATCGCCCATCTCCTCGAAAGCGAGACGCGCTGGCTCGACCCCGCCGGTGAGGAAACCGTCACGCAGACCCTGCTCGACGAACTGCTCGGTCTCGGCCCGCTCGGACCCCTGCTGCGCGATCCCAACGTCAGCGAGATCATGGTCAATGGCCCGCGCCAGGTATTCGTCGAGACCGATGGCCGGCTCGTCGAGGTGCGGTCGCGCTTTCGCGACGCCGATCATGTGATGCGGATCATCGAACGCATCGCCGCGCGCGTGGGCCGGCGCATCGACGAGACGTCGCCGATGGTCGATGCCCGTCTGCCGGACGGCAGCCGGGTCAACGCCGTCGTGCCGCCGTTGGCCCTGCGCGGCCCGACGCTGACGATTCGCCGTTTCGGCAGCAGGCCGTTGACGATGGACGACCTGGTGCAATTCAAGGCCCTGACGCCGGAGATGGCCCATCTGATGGAGGGGTGCATCCGGGCGAAGATCAACGTCATCGTCTCGGGCGGCACCGGCTCCGGCAAGACGACGCTTCTCAACTGCCTGTCGGGGTTCATTCCCGAGCGCGAGCGCATCGTCACCATCGAGGACGCGGCCGAGTTGCAGTTGCAACAGCGCCACGTCATCCCTCTGGAGACGAGGCCGCCCAACACTGACGGCAAGAACGCGGTCAGCATGCGCGATCTGGTGAAGAACGCTCTGCGGATGAGGCCGGACCGCATCGTCATCGGTGAATGTCGCGGCCCCGAAGCGCTCGACATGCTTCAGGCGATGAACAGCGGCCACGAAGGGTCACTGACCACCTTGCACGCGAACACCACGCGCGACGCCTGCACCCGTCTGGAAACGATGATCCTGATGGCCGGCTTCGACATGCCGATGCGAGCGATTCGTCGGCAGATCGCGTCGGCGATTCAGTTGCTGATCCAGGCGGACCGTCTGGCGGGCGGCGTCCGCCGGGTGACGAGCATGACGGAAATCGTGGGCATGGAAGGCGATGTGATCGTGAGTCAGGAGATCTTCGCGTATCAGCAGCAGGGCATCGACGCGGCGGGCAAGGCGTTCGGCCGATTCGTGGCGACGGGCGTGAGGCCGGGCTTCGCGGTGCGTCTGAAGACAGCGGGCGTCGATCTGCCGGCCCACATGTTCCAGCAGCGAGTGATAATGCAAGGATAGGGCGGACCTTCTTGCCGCTTGCGGCTTAGCGGTGTCTTCGGCACGAGTGGCGAGCGCTACATTGTCGAATCTGGCTCCTCGAGCCAGCCCTCGCGCTGTTCGCCCTGGCGATTCACCTGCCAGAGTTTCCCCGTCTTCACGTCGAGACAAGTCAACCAGCCATCGCCGTAGACCCAGGTATCAATGCACACGGCGCTGCCCCAGTTGCGCGGCAAGCCGCTCCTCTGCTTGGTGTGGCCACAGATCATGATCTTGCCGGAATAGTGAAGCCGGGCCTCGTGCAATGGCTCCCAGTGCAGCAGGTAGAGCGGCTGATCGTCGAACGGCGCATTAGGATCGGCCTGGGCGTGAACGAAGAAATGCGTGTCGATCTCGTGCCAATCGACGCACTCCTCTTCGAGGAACTGCCAGTGCGACTCCGGCACCTCGCCGAAAAACCCCTGCGCGAACGTGTCGCCATACGAGGCGAGCGTCTGCCGGCCGCCGCAATAAAGCCACTCGCGCAAGTGGTCGCGATCCTTGTGCGCCTCGACCATCATCACGTCGTGATTGCCTCGCAGCGCCACAAGTTGGCCCGTCGCGTTCAGGGCGATCAACTGATCGAGGACGCCGCGCGAATCGGGTCCGCGATCGACGTAATCGCCGAGCGTGATGATGCAATCGTCGGGCTGCGGCTGGACGAAGTCGAACAGCTGACGCAGCACGTCGGCATAACCGTGAATGTCACCGATGGCCAGATAACGCATCTGCCCCATCCTTACAATTGCTGCCCCGCGTTCAACGCCTGCGCGATCTGTGCCGCCAGGCGAGCATTGGCCAGGATCAACGCCTGATTTGCTCGCAACGACCGCCCTTCCGTCAACTCCGCCAGCCGGGCCAGCAAGAAGGGCGTCACCTCCTGGCCACGCACGTTGCGCGCCGCCGCCAGCATCTCCGCCGTCGCCAGCGCGTCCTGCCACTCTTCCGGGTCCAGCGCCAGTTCCGCGGACAACGGCTGAGCAATCACCACACCCCTTCCCCAGAGCAGCCAGTGAGCGGCCAGCAGCGCCGCCGCCTCGTCGGGAGAGTCAACACGCGCCGACACACGCTCTCCGCTGCTACAAAGATAGAACGCGGGGAACGTGTCCGTCGCGTAGCCGGCGACGGGGACGCCGAGCGTCTCCAGCATCTCCAGCGTTCGGGGCAGATCGAGAATGCTCTTCGCTCCCGCGCAGACGACGGCAACAGGCGTCCGCGCCAGTTCCATCAGATCGGCCGAGACGTCGCCAGTCTGGGTCGCGTTGCGATGAACGCCGCCGATGCCGCCTGTCGCGAAGACACGAATGCCGGCCCAATGTGCCAGAACCATCGTCGCTGAGACGGTCGTCGCGGCCGTCCGGCCCTGAGCGATGGCCGTCGCCAGATCGCGCCGGCTGGCCTTGAGAATGTCGCCGCCCTGGGCCAGCCTCAACAGTTGCTCCTCGTCGAGACCGATCACCGGCTCACCATCGAGGACGGCAATCGTCGCGGGAATCGCACCGGCCGCGCGAACCTCACGCTCGGCCGCCTGCGCGGTCTCGATGTTCAACGGCCAGGGCAAACCGTGGGCGATCAACGTCGATTCCAGGGCGACGACAGGGGTCCCCGCCTCCAGCGCGGCGGCGACCTCGGCTCGCACGACGAGGAGAGAGTGACTCATGCACGCAGTCCCTCGTAGTCGATAGCCCGATCCTTGTTGAGCCGGCGCAGGTCGAGCGGCACCGTCTCCGGGTACTTCTGTGCCGCCCCGGTGTTGAAGACCACGATACTCTCGTTGCGCTGGATGCGGCCCGACTGAACGAGTTGTTCGAGACAATCGAAGCAGACCGCCGTCTCGGGACAGACGCTGATTCCCTCGCTGCCACAGGCCCGCCGCATCCATTCACCGATGCGTCCCTCCTGGCCGGCAATTGCACAGCCGCCGCTCTCCTTGATCGCGTCGAGCATCATGAAGTCGCCGACCGCCGCCGGCACGCGCAGACCGCTGGCAATGGTGTGCGCATTCGCGAACGTCTCCGCGAATCGCGCGCCCTTCTCGAAGGCACGCACGATCGGAGCGCAGCCATCGCTCTGACAACTGATGAGACGAGGCATCTTCGCGTACTTGAGCCAGCCCAGTTGACGCAACTCGGCGAATGCCTTCCACATGCCGATGAGGCCCGTACCGCCGCCGGTCGGATAGAGGATGACGTCGGGCAGCTCCCAGTCGAGTTGCTCGGCGATCTCCAGCCCCATCGTCTTCTTGCCTTCGAGGCGATACGGCTCCTTGAGGGTGGAGACGTCGAACCAGCCCATCTTCGCCGTGCCTTCGCGGACGATGCGGCCGCAATCGGTGATGAGGCCGTTGACGAGGAACACCTTCGCCCCGCAGAGAAACGCCTCCATCTGGTTGATGATCGGCGTATCCTCCGGCATGAAGACGAACACCTCCATGCCCGCTCGCGCCGCGTAAGCCGCCAGCGCTCCGCCGGCGTTGCCCGCCGTCGGAATGGCGAGCGTCTTCAGGCCGAAGTGCTTCGCCATGCTGACGGCCGTGGTCATGCCCCGGCTCTTGAAACTGCCCGTCGGCAGCTGCGACTCGTCCTTGACGAGCAGGCGCGACAGGCCGAGTTCCTTGCCCAGGCGCGGACACGGCAGCAGCGGCGTCAGCCCTTCGCCGAGGGTGACGGGTTCGGTGTCGAGAGGCAACGGCAGCAATTCGCGATAGCGCCACAGCGATGGCGGGCGATCCTTCAGTTGAGCAGGGGACAGAGTCCGGCCGACGGCGTCGAGGTCGTAGCGGACCCAGAGCGGCCGGCCCTGGTGGATGGTATGCACCTGCCCGGCGGGAAAGTGGGTGCCGTCGAGAGCGCTTTCAAGATGGGACACATAGGATTGCATGGCTTCAGCATATCGCGCCGTCCACTTCCACGATACTCAGGGGCTAGGCACGCGTCCGGCGTTGCGGTACGATCACATTCGGGAACCCCTTCTCCGGTGGGAGCCAGAACCATGACGGACAAGCTTGTGACGCTCGCCTCCTACAGCGACCCGATTCAGGCCCGGATGGTCAGTCAGCGCCTGGAAGCGGTAGGCATCCCGACGTATGTCAATGGCGACACGTCGGCCGGTCTCCTCGGCGGCTTCAACGCCAGCATCGCCACCGTCAAACTCGACGTGGCCGAGTCCGACGTCGAACGCGCTCGCGAGGTCCTCGACGTGCCGCCGCCTGCCGAATCCGCCGCTCCGGAGCCGGCCGACGAGATGGAACCGGAGGAAGACCTGAACTCCAGTGAGGCCCTGGCCGAGCGCGCCTGGCGAGCCGCTCTGCTCGGTCTCATCACGCTGCCGGGACTGGTCCATCTGTTCTCACTCTGGCTCGCCTTCAAGGTCGCCGGCCGCGACGACACGCTCAGCGACAACGGGACGACGAAGCTCTATGGAGCGCTGGCCATCGACGGCGTGGCGCTGGTCGGCATGGCGCTGATCGTGCGTTTCCTTATAGCCGGCTGATCCCGAGAGGACCGCGATGCCCGTTGAAATAATGCAGGTACTGAGCTGGTTCCCGTTGGGGCTGATCCTCGGGGCCGTCCTCGTCTGTTTCATGTATTTGCAGCTCTCACGGCGGATGTGGTGGCTGCTCGCCGGCTTCCTGGGACTGGCATTGACCGACGTGGGCTTCAAGGCGGTCGATGCGATGTTCCGCGCCCAGATCATGGCTTTCCCGGACGTCGGACCCGCGCATACAGCCCTCTTCGCGGTGCGCATCGTCTGCTGGGGCGTCATTCTCTGCGGATTGAGAGCCGTGTTCGCCGATGTCCGCGAGCGTGTCGATATGCCGCCGCGCGAGGACTCGACGGACAATCGCCCACCCTGGCAGCGGGATTGAAAGAGAGACCAGGACTATGCAACGACGCGACTTTCTCTGGCAGACCGGCGGCGGACTCGGCGGCATCGCCCTCTCCTGGCTGCTGGCGCAGGACGCCCCCGCCTCGACTTCGCCCTATGCGCCGAAGCCGGCGCACTTCACGCCGAAGGCGAAACGCATCGTCCAGATTTACGCCGCCGGCGGCGTCAGCCACGTCGATACGTTCGATCACAAGCCCGAACTGGCGAAGCACGACGGCAAGGAGTTGACCGGCAAGGGCAAGATCGACACGTTCTTCGGCAGGCCGGGCCGGCTGCTGAAGAGTCCCTTCGCCTTCAAACAGCACGGCGAGAGCGGGGCGTGGGCGTCGTCGCTGCTGCCGCATCTGGCGGGCTGCGTCGATGACATGACGTTCCTGCATGGCATGGTCGCGAAAAGCTCGAATCACACGCCGGCGACGTTCCAGATGAACACCGGCTTCACGATGAATGGCTTCCCCAGCCTCGGCGCCTGGCTCTCCTACGGCCTGGGCAGCGACAGTCAGGACCTGCCGGCTTTCGTCGTCCTGCCCGATCCGCGCGGCTTGCCCGCGGGCGGCTCGATCAACTGGTCGCCTGGCTTCCTGCCCGCCACGCATCAGGGCGTCGCTTTTCGCACTTCCGGCGAGACCATCCCCGATCTCTCGACGCCGAAAGAGGTCTCCGTTTCGACGCGCAAGGCGAGCCTCGAATTCCTCGAACGGATGAACCGCGACTACCTCGACGCCAACCCCGGCGACAGCAGTCTGTCCGCGCGCGTCCGCGCTTACGAAATGGCCGCGCGGATGCAGGTGAGCATTCCCGCCCTCGTCGATCTCGATCGCGAGTCGGCGGCGACACGGAAGCTCTATGGACTCGACGAACCGGTGACGGCGGGCTTCGGGCGCAACTGTCTCCTGGCCCGCCGGCTGCTCGAAAAGGGTGTGCGCTTCGTGCAGCTCTTCCACGGCGGGGCGTTCGGCTCGCCGCGCATCAACTGGGACGCTCACGAGAACATCGTCGATAACCACGGCACCCAGGCCGCGAGCATGGACAAACCTGTTGCCGCCCTGCTGCACGACCTGAAAGTGCGCGGCCTGCTCGACGATACGCTCGTCCTGTG
>JBBRIK010000252.1:0-7087 GCA_038221045.1 Gemmatales bacterium | reverse complement strand
AGAAGCCTGGACGGACACGATCTGCTGGCAGGCTACCAGGAAATGCAAGAGCGATACGAGACTCCTGAAGAAGTTGCCAGTCACCTGATCTGGAAAACAGCTCTCGCGGACGAACTAACCGATGGTCTGGCGGAACTGAAGAAACACGGCATTAATGTGGACAAGCTGAACTTCACCCCGGCCAATTCGCGGAAATAGTGCTAACCAGCACACGACGCTGCCTTGTTGATCGTGCATGATGTGCAGTGCCGAGCAGTCAGCGCGGAAGGAACTCTGTCTTGCCTTCAAACGCATTTTCCGTCCACCTGCAAGAAGTCCTCACGGATACAGAGGAGCTGGACAACGCTCATCAACTGCTCCGGACTGGTAAACCTGGCCGACAGTACGGTCTTGGCTCGCTGAACCGTGCCGCCGTCGTATTGAGCGTCTCAGCATGGGAAGCCTACATCGAGGAACTGATGAGAGAGGCGGTCCAGGCACTCCGGCCTGCCGGACCCGATCTTGGAGCGTGGCCAGCGCTGAATGCTTATGTGATGAGCTTGCTCGGAAATTTCAATACCCCGAATGCCGTGAATGTGGAAAGACTCATCCGCAATTGCACCGGACTGCTGAACGTGCATCATTCGTGGACCTGGCAAAATTGCACTTCGGCTCAAGCGGTCCAGCGTCTCACCATTGCGATGACCTACCGCCACCAGATCGCTCACGGCGTCAACCCTCGACCTGCAATTCTCAATGGATACTCCACCTCGATGCCCAGCTTCTTCAACAGACTTGCGCTGACTACCGATGCCGCTGTACGCAATCACCTGATCCTCGTTCATGGGCTTCTCCACCCCTGGCCACCCTGATCTCCCGCTCCCCGGTCGCTTCACCCGCGCCTCAGCAAGTACAATGCTCAGGGCCAGCCATCGGGGGAAGCACGCCATGCTGCGATATGCACTGAAAGAGTGGGCCGTCATCTGCCGCGCCCTTGCTGAGGGGCGACAGGCCATCCTCCTGCGTAAGGGCGGCATCGCCGAGAACAGCGGCGACTTCCAACTCGAACAGCGACACTTCTGGCTCTTCCCCACCTTCGTACATCAGCAACAGACCGGCATCACTCCTGAAGCGCGGCCTGTGCTTGCGTTGGCCGAAGCACAACAGCCCGCTGCCGGCGTGCTGCGGCTGACCCACTGGGCCGAGATCGTGGCCGCCTATCAGGTGCAGGAGCTGGAACCCCTTCTGCGTCTGGCGGACTTGCACTGCTGGGCGGAGGAAACTGTTCGCGCGCGCTTCGCTTATCGCAGGCCGGGGCTGAACGTCCTTGGCGTTCGTGTGTATCGTATGCCGCAGGCGATCGAGACCGTCGATCGGCCCGAGTTCGCCGGCTGCCGCAGTTGGGTCGATCTCGGACAGGAGTTCTCCACTGATGGAGCGGTCCCTGTCCTGGATGAATCGGCCTTCGATGAGGTGATGGGATCACTCGGAAGACTGCTGCGTGCTGACGTCATCGTTTGAATACCGCTGCGCCGCAAGCGGCACCCTCCCTGGATTGCGCCTCATGAAATACCTTCTCGCTGCCCTGGGTTTCCTCCTCCTCGCCATTCAGAAACCCGATCCGCTGACGCCGCGCATCTATGCACTCCGCGATGCCCGCGTCATCACCGAACCCGGTAAGGTGCTGCCGAGGGCGACCGTCGTCATCCGCGATGGACTCATCGAGGCCGTTAGCGCGGACGTCAAGCCGCCCGCCGACGCCATTGTTCTCGACGGCAAGGGGCTGACGGTCTATCCCGGCTTCATCGACGCCCTGAGCCAGTGGGGCGTCGATCTGGCCCTGCGGCGTCCCGAAGGTGGACCGCCCGCCGCGCCGGATACCGCCAGCGATGCACTCATCGCGACCCCGGCCGATCAGCGCAAGGGCATCACGCCGGAGTTTCTCGCCCGCACCGCTCTCAAGGACGACGAGGAACAGTCCACCACCTGGAGGAAAATCGGCTTCACCGCCCGGCTCGCCGCGCCGGAGGGACCAATCCTCGGCGGACAGGCCGCCCTTGTCAGTCTCAGCGGCGCGTCGCCGCGCGAGTCGCTGCTGATGCCGTCCGCCGCGCTGTTCGCGGTCTTCCGTACTCCCGCGGGCAATGAATATCCGCGCTCGCTCATGGGGGTTTTCGCTCTCGTCCGCCAGACGTTCCTCGACGCCCAGCACTATCAGCGTCAATGGCAGGCGTTCGAGAAGAGCGGCGGCAAGGGCAAACGTCCTCCCCTCGATCCGACCCTCGCCGCGCTGGGGCCGTGCCTCGAAGGCAAACTGCCGATCATCTTCGAGGCGGATTCGCGCGACGAGATTGGCCGGGCGCTCAACTTTGCCGAGGAGTTCAAACTCAGGCCAATCATCTTCGGCGGCCGCGATGCCTGGAAGATCGCGGATCGCCTGGCGTCCTCGAAGACGCCGGTGCTGCTGCGGTTGGGGTACACCGAGATCGACGACAAGAAGGAGGGCGTGCCGCGCCGCGTCGTCGAGGACCGCGAACGACAGCACAAGCAGGAGCAGCGCTGCGCCGCGATCCTGCAACAGAAGGGCGTCGGCTTCGCGTTCACCAGCCACGGGACCCCGGTGGCGAAGTTCTGGGCCAATGTGAGACTCTCCATTGAGGCGGGATTGCGGCCGGAAGACGCCCTGCGCGCGCTCACAAGCCGGAGCGCGGAACTGCTCGGCATCGGCAATCAGGTCGGCAGCATCGCGCCGGGCAAGGCCGCTCATCTGACGGTCCTGGACGACGATTTCGACCATGCCGACGCACAGGTGAAGTACGTCTTCAGCGATGGCGTCAAGTTCGAGTACGACGTGAAGAAGAAGGAGAGCAAGCCCACACCCGGCGGACCCAAGGGAGACGCGAAGGGGCCAGGGCCGGTCGAGAAGGGCGAGATTGCCAGCGAGATCGACGCCGATCGCGTGCCGAAGTTGAAGACAGGAGGCGACGTCCTGCTCGCCGGCGCGACGCTGTTGACCGTCAGCAACGGGACGAAGCCGAACACCGATCTGCTGGTGCGCGGCGGTAAGATCGCCCAGATGGGGGCGAACCTCAAAGCGCCCGAAGGCGTGAAGGTGATCGACGCGCGCGGGCTGTTCATCATGCCGGGGATCGTCGATTCGCACTCCCATTTCGCCATCAGCGGCAGCGTCAATGAGTTCTCGCTTTCCGTCGTGCCGGAAGTGCGCGTCCGCGACGTGATTAACAGCGAGGACGTGCAGATCTATCGCGGTCTCGCCGGCGGAGTGACGACGGCGCGGCTTCTGCACGGCAGCGCCAACGTCGTCGGCGGACAGGATGCCGTCATCAAGTTGAAGTATGGCGAAACGTCGGAGAAGCTGCTTCTGGCCGACGCTCCGCGCGGCGTCAAGTTCGCGCTTGGCGAGAACGTCAAGCGCTCCGATGGGCGTTTCCCCAACTCGCGGCTCGGCGTCGAGGCGGTCCTCATCCGCGCCTTCACCGAGGCCCAGGAGTATCGCAAGACGTGGGACGATTACGAGAAAGCGATGACGAAGGAGGGGCTGATCGTCCCCCACCCGCGGCGCGATCTGCGGCTCGAAGCGCTCGCGGACGTTCTTCGGGGCGATCTCAAAGTCCACTGTCACTGCTATCGCGCCGACGAAATCCTGATGCTCCTGCGGACGGCGAACCGCTTTGGCTTCAAGGTGAAGTCGCTGCAACACGTCCTCGAGGGTTACAAGATCGCGGCCGAGATTGCGGACCATGGCGCGTCGTGCTCGCTGTTCTCCGACTGGTGGGCGTACAAGGTCGAGGCGTTCGACGCGATCCCCTATGCGGGAGCGATACTGCACAAGGCGGGGGTGGACGTCTGCCTGAAATCCGACAGCCACGAACTGATGCGCCACCTCTATCAGGAGGCGGCCAAGCTGGTGAAATACGGCGGCATGAGCGAGCAAGATGCCCTCAAGACTATCACCCTGAATCCAGCGAAGCAACTCGGGCTGGAGAAGCGACTCGGCAGTCTCGACGTCGGCAAGGATGCGGACTTCGCCATCTTCAACGGCCATCCGCTCAACAGTTTCAGCCGGGTGGAGATGGCGCTAATCGATGGCGAGGTGTTCTTCCAGCGCGCGGAGAAGCTGACGCCGTTCAAGCCGGCAGAAGTTGGACCGGCAAAGCCAGCCGACGTGCTGAAGAAGTTGGCGCTCGCCAAGACATATGCGATAAGCGGCGTCACCGTTCATCCCGTCAGCGGTCCCGTCATCAGCCCCGCGACCGTCATCATCGAGAGCGGGAAAATCGAGGTAATTCAGCCAGGCACTGTTCTCGAAAACGCCTCTTTCTCCTTCGACGGCAAGGAAGGGACAGGGGTTGCCATCGGCGTCGGAGAGAAGCACATCAAGGTCTCGGTCGTTCCGACGAAGACTAAGCCGGTTGTAGTCAACGGCAAGGGGCTGCATCTCTATCCCGGCATGATCGACGCCGGCACTGTCCTCGGCCTGACCGAGTTGGGGTCGATCAAGGAGACGGTCGATTACGCCGACAGCGGCGATTTTCAGCCGGACCTGCGCGCCAGCACCGGCATCAATCCCGATTCTGAGTTGATTCCCGTCACACGCGCCAACGGCGTCACGACCGTTGTAACCCGCCCGACCGGGGCCATCGTCGCGGGTCAGAGCGCCCTCATCAACCTCGCCGGCTGGGTGCCGAAGGAGATGGTGATCGTCGATCCGCTCGCTCTACACATCGACTTTCCCGCGCCTGCCACCTCGACGTTCCTGCTCACCGACCCGAACGGCCCCAACCCCGGCAAGACTCTCGCTCGCAAGCAGCGCGACGAGAAGGTCCGCAAGCTCAAGGAATTGTTCCGTCAGGCGAAGGTCCACGACGAGAGCCGCAAGCAGAACCCCTCAACGCCCGGCAATCCGCGCCTCGAAGCGCTCGCTCCCTATGCGCGCGGCGACAGGCCGGTCATCGTTCAGGCCCATCGTCAGGAAGAGATCCTCGAAGCGATCAAGCTGGCCGACGAACTGAAAATCAAGATGATCCTCAGTGGGGCCATCGATGCGTGGAAGGTCGCCGGGGAACTGAAGAAACGCGACATCCCCGTGATCGTCGGCCCGCTCATGGCGATGCCCAGCGAACGGTATGATCCCTACGACGCGCCGTATGCCTGCGCCGCGAAACTGCATCAAGTGGGCGTCCGCTTCTGCATCCGCTCCAGCGGCGGCTCCAATACGCGCAACCTGCCTTACGAGGCGGCGATGGCGGTCAGTTATGGCTTGTCGCCGGAAGAGGGGCTCAAGGCCGTGACGCTGTATCCGGCCCAGATCCTCGGCGTCGAGAAGGAACTGGGCAGCATCGAACCCGGCAAGCGAGCCAACCTCGTGCTGACCAACGGCGACGTTCTGCAAGCATCGACGCAGGTGCTTGGCTTATTCATCGATGGCAAGCCGCTGACGCCGACAAGCAAGCACACTCGTCTGTATGAGCGCTATCTGGAGCGGTTGAAGGAAGTGCAGGAAGGACGCGCGCCGCTCGGAACGAAGTGAAGCGCGCGTCCGTCCAATTGCAGGGTGGCGGATTCGTCCTCGTTCATGAGTCGAAATGGCCGCTCCGCGGCGCTTGTGAGAAAAAGATCGAACTCGTTGTGGATTGCGACGGCTCCGCCGTCTTTTTCTCCTGTGCCGATGCTGCAAACTGTGCGGGTCAACAAAGTGTCGAAAGGCTTATTGGGTTAACCAGTTGACCTTTAACGGGATAGAGCAATCAAAGCTCGCCCGTGACGGCACTTGCCTAGCTTGACGCATTTTGTTCCTGTGGCTATAATTGCGAAGAAGAAACTGAGTCAAGACGCACTCAAGCTCCTTCTGGATCGAGACTTGCGACAGTAGCAGGGAATCCGAGCGGCCCCCGCTTAGGAGCAGAACAACCGAATCGGCCGCGGCGCTACTCGCGACAAATAGAGAGCCGCGAATTGGAAGTGATCTCCCTGGCCCTTGCATGTGGGTAGCCCCTTGACGAGCGACCGAGCCAAGCAGGTCAAAGAGGCACTCGACATTGTCGAAGTGATCGGGGGCTACGTCGCTCTGCGGCCCGCCGGCCCGACCTACAAGGGACTGTGTCCCTTCCACGACGATCATCGGCCATCGTTCACCGTCGATCCGCGGTTTCAAAACTATAAGTGCTGGTCGTGTGGGAAAGCCGGCGACATCTTCACCTTTGTGATGGAACGAGAGCGCGTCAACTTCCTTGAAGCGCTGCAGATCCTTGCTCGCCGCGCGAACATCACACTCGACGGCAACCCCGCCACGGCGGCGCGCAATGAGGCGAAGACACGCCTCTTCGACGTCATGACCTGGGCGGCCAACGAGTATCAGCAGTGCCTGCTCGAAAGCGATCTCGCCGACGCGGCCCGCAAGTATCTCGGCGAACGCAAGTTGCTCGGCCCGACGATTCGCAGCTTCGGCGTCGGCTACGCGCCGCTGCAAGGCGACTGGCTCGTGACGCGGGCCGGCGAGACGGGGCAGGACTTCGAGTTGCTGGAGAAACTCGGCCTGATCGCCCGGCGGATGCGCGGCCCCGGTTACTACGACCGTTTCCGCGACAGGGTTCTGTTTCCGATTCGCGATTCGCTCGGACGGACCATCGGCTTCGGAGGGCGTATTCTGCCGGCCTCGCCGTTGGCGGCGCGAGCGCCCAAGTACTATAACTCTCCGGACACTCCTTTATTCAACAAGAGCGAGCAAGTCTTCGGACTCGATCTCGCGCGCGGCCCAGGTTCCAAGGTAGACTTCCTCGCCGTCGTCGAGGGTTACACCGACGTGCTGATGGCCCATCAGTGCAAGCTGGGCCAAGTGGTGGCGACGATGGGGACCGCCCTGACGGCCCAGCACGTTTATCACCTGCGCCGCTTTGTGAAGCGCGTGGTGCTGGTCTACGATGCGGACACCGGGGGCGACACGGGAGTCGATCGCGCCCTCGCTCTTTTCGCCGGCCAGGAAGTCGATCTGGCCATTGCCACGCTTCCCGAGGGACTCGATCCCTGCGACCTGCTGACGCAGGAGGGAGGCAAGGAGCGGTTCGAGGCCGTCCTTGCCGGGGCCATC
>JBBRIK010000251.1:0-7089 GCA_038221045.1 Gemmatales bacterium | reverse complement strand
AGGCGGAGGGGTACGCCACGGGACACATCGGCAAGTGGCACCTCGGCGGCAAGGGAGCAGGCCCGCTGCAACACGGGTTCGACAGCAACATCGCCGGCGATCAGAGCGGCAGTCCGCTGAGCTATTTCGCGCCCTTCCAGGCTCGTGATGGCCGATTCATGCCGGGGCTGGAGAAGGCGGTCGAGGGGGAATACCTCACCGACCGTCTGACGACCGAAGCGGAAAAATTCATCGAGACGAATCGCGAGAAACCGTTCTTCCTCTACCTCGCTCATTACGCGGTCCACATCCCGCTCAGGGCGAAGGCGGACCTTGTGGCCCGCTACAAGGCGGGCCGGCCTGGAGAACAGGGCAACCCGCTTTATGCCGCCATGATCGAGAGCCTCGATGACAGCGTGGGCCGGGTCCTCAAGAAACTCGACGACCTGAAACTCGCCGAGCGAACCCTCGTCGTCTTCACGTCGGACAATGGCGGGCTGTCCGTCCTCGAAGGGCCGAACACGCCGCCGACGATCAACGCGCCGCTGCGCGAGGGCAAGGGCTACCTCTATGAAGGAGGCTTGCGTGTGCCGCTGCTCGTGAAGGGAACCGGCGTCGCGAAGGCGGGCCACACAAGCACCGTTCCGGTGAGCAGCATCGACCTCCTGCCGACCCTCCTCGACGCATGTGGCGTGAAGAACGAAACGAAAAGGGACGGCATCAGCCTGACACCTCTGTTGAAGGGGGAGACGCTCAAGCGCGACGCTCTGTACTGGCACTATCCGCACTACAGCAATCAGGGCGGCAAGCCGGGCGCGGCCGTCCGCGCCGGCGATCACAAGCTCATCGAGTTCTACGAGGATGGCCGGCGCGAACTCTATGACCTTAGGACGGACCTCGGCGAGAACCGCAACCTGATCGAGAGCGAGTCGAAGGTCGCGAAGGAGTTGGGAGAGAAACTCGATCGGTGGCGGAAAGAGACCGGCGCACGGATGATGAAGCCGAACCCCGATTATGTTCCGAACCCGCAGGCGAAAGACGGAAGTGTGACGCTCCCCGCGCGCTCGGCTCGGGTCCATGGGCTGCAACTGCGTTATGAGCCGCTGCCGCACAAGAACACACTGGGATTCTGGGTCCGAGCCGAGGATTGGGCCTCGTGGGAACTGACCGTCACCAGGCCAGGATCCTTCACAGTCGAGGTGTTGCAAGGCTGCGGCAAGGGGCAGGGCGGCAGCGAGGTCGAACTGTCGATGGAGGGGCAGAAGGTGCGTTTCATCGTGGAGGACACCGGCCACTTCCAGAACTTCAAGGCGCGCGCTGTCGGCACGATAAAGCTCGACAAGCCCGGACGCTACACGCTGACGCTGAAGCCCATCAAGAAGGCGGCCGCCGCGGTCATGGACGTTCGGTCCATCACCCTGAAACCGGCCGAGAAATAGGACGCGGACGCAGTGCGATCAACGCCAGGAGCAACACCACCGCACACGTCCACGGCAGCCAGTCGCCCCAGAGCGCATAGAGGCTGTCGCGATGGTCGATCGGGATACTCGCCAGCAACACGCCGGACACCTTCTTGAACTCGCCCCAACGGCCGACCGGCAGGCTCTCGGCCGTCGCGCCAATCTCCCAAACTGTCGCCCCCGCGCGGCGATCAGTCGTCTCGGGCGCCAGCACCAGGCCATTGCCATCGATGACGGCCGAGATGCCCATGTTGACCGAGCGGGCCACGCTCCGCCGCGTCTCCACGGCCCGAAAACGGCAGATGGCCAGATGCTGCTCGTGTTCGCTCGTGCCGTCGAACCAGCCGTCGTTCGAGATGTTGATGAGGAAGTCGGCCTTGCGGCCCTCCGCCGGATCGACGTACTGACGCGCCAGTACCATGTCGGTGGCCTCGTAGCAGATGACGACGCCGAAGCGATGATCGCCCAGGGGCAAGCGCTTCTGCTCCTGACCCGCCGCGATGCCATAGTCGTAGTCGTAGGGCGAGAAGGAATTCATGAACGGGAGTGTCTCGCGCAAGGGGATGTACTCGCCGAAGGGGACGCGATGGATCTTGTCGTAGCGCCCCACCGCCTTGCCCTCGGGACCGACCAGCAGGGCGGAGTTGTAGCGCAGGCGCGGCGGCTGCTGATCGGGAAACCACTCGTTGACGTTGAGTCCGAGCAGGACGTGAGGCCGATGCGGCCCGGAAGCGTGCTGCGCGGCAACGTCGCGCGTCAGTTTCTTCGCGCCCTCGATCAGTTCCAATCCTCGCGGGTTCAGCAAGCCCGGCGTGTCCGTGATGATCTCGTCCCAGTCCTTCATGTAGCTCGTCTCGGGATAGACGATCAGATCGGGCAACCGGTCCCTGGCCAGCCCGCTGAGCGTCTTGTAGCCGATGTCGATTTCCCGGATGGCGTCCTTGCGCGCGTCTTCGGACTCTGAACCGCTGTCATTGCGGATGCGCTGCTCGACGTTTCCCTGGATCAGGGCCAGACGCGGCCCCTTCTCGAAGTTGGCCTGTCCCATGCGAACCGAGCCATAGAGCAGACAACTCGCGAACAGCAGCAGCACCAGCGCGGACTGAAAGACGAGGACAGGCCGGCGCGCCGAACGCCAGGCCCACTCGAAGACGACGGCATTGACGGCGGCGACAAGGAACGTCACGCCATAGCCACCCGCGACGTCGGAAATCTGAATGATCGGCAGGAAGTCGTGTTGCGAGTGGGCCAGGTAATACCAGAAGAACCCGCCCATGACGTACGAACGCAACAGTTCGAGAGCCGTCCAGACGACCGGCAGAGCGAGGACGAGCGGCACACGGCGGCGATCGAGCGCTCTTGTTAGCAGGACGCCGACAGGAAAGTAGAGCGAGCAGTAGATGGCGAGCAGGATCCAGGTAAAGACCATGCGGGGATCAGCGACGCGCATCCATTGCAGGGCGGGAAAGAAGAAGAGCAAGCCGCTGACCCATGCCGCGAGGAAGACCGTCCTGCCTCGGGCCTCGCTGCGAACAAGGGCGCAGAGGGGAGCCAGAGCGACCCAGCCGAGCCAGCCCCAGGCGATGGGAAAGTAGCAGAGGTAGAGCAACAGCGACGTGCCTGCGGCCGAGGGGAGCAGTTGCCGGAACGAGGGAGTGACAGGCGCGGGGGAGGGAGCAGGCAGCGCGTTCGCCGATTTCTTGGGGCTATCGATGACGGTTTCCATCCGCATGATCCTCTCGCTTTCTTGCCGCTTGCGGCGTAGCGGTCTGAACCCGCTACGCCGCAAGCGTCAGAATCCTCACTCGTCCAGGCACACCACGGGCAGACACTCTCCCGCCTTGTGGCGATGATCGCCGGCTGGCAGCACGGCCAGGGCGTTGGCGCGCGTCAGGGCCAGCAGATCGGGCGAGCCAAACCACGGCACGATCCGCACGCGCCAGCCGTGATCGTCCATCCTCAACATGGCGGGATGATAGGCGGGACGTTCCGTGCGATAGGGGAAGTCCTCGTCCAGTTCCGCTTGCAAGATGCGCGGCCCCGCCTCGCTCAGTCCGCGCAGGATTCGCAGAGCGGGCCGCACGAATAACTCGAAACAGGCAAATGAACTGACCGGATTGCCGGGCAGTCCGAAGACCAGCGTCCGCTCGCGCACGCCGAAGAACAGCGGCTTGCCCGGCTTCATCGCAACCTTGTGGAACTTCGCCTCGACGCCCAGTTCGCGCAGCACGTCGGGGACGAGATCGAGCTTGCCCGCCGACACGCCGCCCGATAGCACCAGCACGTCCGCGTCCAGTCCTTGCCGGATCAGCGGACTCAGATGCTCGACCCGATCGCGCGCGATGCCGAGAAACTGCGGCTCGCCGTCGGCTCGCAGCACCTGGGCCATCACCATCGGACCATTGCCGTTGCGAATCTGGCCCGGTCCCGGCACTTCGGATGCCTCGACAATCTCATCGCCCGTCGATAGCACCGCGACGCGCGGCCGCGGCACGGCCTTGACGCTGGTTCGGCCAACCGTCGCGAGGATGCCGAACTCCTGGGGCCGTAGGACGCTCCCCGGCTTCAGGACGACGTCGCCGCGACGCATCTCCCGACCCCGGCGCAACACGTTCTGCTCGGGTTTCGCGGGACGATCCTCGATGGCGACGCGCTTCTCGTCGAGCATCCTTGTCCGTTCGATCTGCACGACGGCGTCGGCACCATCGGGCAGCGGCGCTCCGGTCATGATGCGGGCCGCCTGTCCCGCGCCGATGGCGCGCGTGGGAGTGTGACCGGCAGTAATCTCCTCGACGACGAGCAATTCGCCGCGTCCTTCGGGCAAATCGCGGGAGCGCACAGCGTAGCCATCCATGAGGGCCTTGTCGTGCGGCGGGCTATCGACGTCGCTGACGACGTCCTCGGCGAGGACCAGGCCGAGCGCGGCAGAGGCGAGCGCGGCGGTCTCCGCGGGCAGAGGGCGAGCGGTCTGGCGAATGAGGGCCTGGGCCTCGTCAACGCGGAGCATGGCGGTCTCGCCGTCGGGATGCAGGATGGCGTGGTGATTCTAGCATGCGCCGCCGCGACGGGGCCAGCCCACCTTGCCGGCGCTCGCTACAATGAAGGAGGACGTGCGAAAGGTTCGCTGACAGATCGCTGAGATAACTTCCCGTTTTCTTGCCGCAAGCGGCAAGAAGTTATTTCGTCATCGGTCCTTGGCGGGCTTCAAATCGGGAGCGGGCATGGCGGAATCACTGCGACCCCTGGCCATCCAGCGCGAGGGGAACGATCGGCTCATCATCGACTGGAGCGACGGCGTTCGCACCACTTACACCTGGCAGCAGTTGCGCAAGAACTGTCCGTGCGCCGGCTGTCGCGAAGACCGCGAGAAGCCCGCCGATCCCTTCCGCATCCTCAAGCCCGACGAACTCGTCCCTCTCGATCCCGTCTCCATGTCTCCGGTCGGTCGTTATGCCTACAAGATCGTCTGGAGCGACGGTCACGACACCGGCATCTATACCCTTGAGTTCCTCCGCGAACTTGGCCAACAACAACCACAAGAAAATGATGAATGATGAATGATGAATGATGAATGGAAGACAAGCACCTTCCTGTCTTTCATTCATCATTCATCATTCATCATTCATCATTTTGGAGATGAGTATGCATCCTCCCGGTCCTCCGCAGAAGATCACCCTGCCCGGCGTGAAAAAGATCGTCGCCGTCGCTTCGGGCAAGGGCGGCGTCGGCAAATCGACTGTCTCAACCAACCTCGCGCTGGCCCTGAAGCGCCAGGGCTGCTCGGTCGGCCTCCTTGACGCTGACATCTACGGTCCGAGCATTCCACTGATGATGGGCGTGCCGGGCCAGATCGATCAGGAGACTGCCCAACTGCCGATGGAGGCGCATGGCGTCAAGCTGCTGTCGATGGGCTTCTTCATCAAGCCGGAGCAAGCGCTGATCCTGCGCGGCCCCATGATCGACAAGTACCTCAAGCAACTGATGATGTCCTTCGACTGGGGGCCGCTCGATTACCTCATCATCGACATGCCGCCCGGCACCGGCGACGCGCATCTGACGCTGACGCAGAATGTCGCCGTCAATGGCGCGATCATCGTGACGCAGCCCCAGGAAGTGAGCCTGATCGATGCCCGCAAGGGCCTGGAGATGTTTCGTCAGGTCAAGGTGCCGGTGCTGGGCATCGTCGAGAACATGAGCTACTTCCTCGGCGACGACGGCAAGCGCTATGAGATCTTCCGGCACGGCGGCGGACGCCGGCTGGCCTCGGAGTCGGGCGTTCACTTCCTGGGGGAGATCCCGATCGACGCACGGGTGGCCGAGTGCGGCGACAATGGGACGCCCATCGTGGTGAAGTATCCTGACTCGCCGATCAGCGAATCGTATATGACTCTGGCGAAAACCGTCATCGATGAATTGAAGTACGGCGACCCCGGCGTCGATCTGCCCCAGGTGAACCTGTGATCCCTCGAATCGGCAGGCTGCTCTGTGTCCTAATGTTGCTCGCGGGGCCTCTGGGTTCCGTGTTCTCCCAGGACCATCTCCCCGACTATCGGCCCGTGGCGGGCTGGCCGCAAGTGCCGGAGGCGGTCAAGCTCGGTCAGGTCTCGGCCGTGGCGACCGACTCCGCTGACCGCGTCTACGTCTTCCATCGCGGCAAGCAGCCGATCCTCGTCTTCGATCGCCAGGGCAAGTTCCTTCGCTCCTGGGGCGACGGCCTCATCAAGACGGCGCATGGTCTGCGCGTCGATCGGGAGAACAATGTCTGGGTCACGGACATGGGCCATCATCTGGTGATGAAGTTCGACGCCGAGGGCAAACTTCTGCTGACGCTCGGCAAGAAGGACAAACCGGGCAAGGCCTCCGATCAATTCAACCGCCCGACCGACGTGGCGGTGACTCCTTCCGGCGAGTTCTACGTCGCCGACGGCTATGGCAACTCCCGCGTCATGAAGTTCTCGAAGGAGGGGAAGTTCATCGAGGAATGGGGCCGAAAGGGAGCCAGGGAAGGAGAGTTCAACCTGCCGCACGCCATCTACCTGGATGCCAAGGGGCAAATTTACGTCGGCGACCGGGAGAACGACCGCGTCCAGGTCTTCGACGCGAAGGGCAAGTTCGTTGCTCAGTGGAAGGAGGGCGGCGCGCCTTACGGTCTGTTCCTGGCCGGCGATGGCCGGCTGTTCGTGGCCGATGGCCGGGCCGACTGGGTGAAGGTGCTGAGCCGCGAGGGCAAGGTGCTGGGCCGGCTGGGCGAGAAAGGTTCAGCGCCCGGTCAGTTCCGTACCCCTCATGCCGTTTGTGTAGATTCGCAGGGCGCGGTCTATGTGGCCGAAGTGGACGGCCAGCGTGTGCAGAAGTTCGTAGCCCGGTAGGTCCGGCGAGCCGAGCCGGACCCATACCTCGATGCGGCTCCGAGTGCGCCGTTGGCGCTAAATCCGGCGAGCGGCATCGCAGTACGGGTGCCGCTCGGCTCGCGGCACCTACCGGGTAGGTCCGGCGAGCCGAGCCGGACCTGTACCTCGATGCGGCTCCGAGTGCGCCGTTTGCGCTGAATCCGGCGAGCGGCATCGCAGTACAGGTGCGGCGGGCCGGGCGGGACCCCCCGGGTCGGGGCGCCGACCCGCGCCGCATCGGTGGGGGGCGGAATGAAGCG
>JBBRIK010000250.1:0-7103 GCA_038221045.1 Gemmatales bacterium | reverse complement strand
ATCCCGTCACGCACATATCGACGTGCCAGGCGTCGCAGCGGCATTCCATCGCTCCCAACCCACTGATGCCATCGACGATGAGCAGCGTGGGCGTCGTGGACGTGAGCTTGCCATAGCCCTCCACGTCGAGGCCGACGCCGGTGGACGTCTCGCAGAGCGTGGCGCAGACGGCGGCGGCGTCGGGATGCTCCTTCAGGGCCTGGGCCAGCATCGCCGGAGGCAGCGCCTTGCCGTACGGAACACTGACGACGATGAGGTTGAAGCCGAACGCCTTGCAGATGTTCTTCCAGCGATCGCCCCAGCGGCCGGCGCTGAGACAGATCACCTTGCCGCCCTGTGGCACGGCCGTGGCTAGGGCCGCCTCCATGCCGCCGGTGCCCGACGAGGTCAGCGTCACGACCGGATTGCGCGTCTGATAGACGTGCTGCAAATCCTCGTGGACCTCGCTGAGGACCTGACGGAACTCCGGACTGCGGTGGTAGAAGACCGGCCTGGCGAGTTCGAGCAGAGCGTCTTCAGGGACCGGGGTCGGGCCGGGGGTCATCAACCGCTGCTTCATCAGACGAATCCTTCGCTGTAAAGAATGAACGGATCGCACTCCGGTCATGATAAACAGCGAGGCTTCGCGGGTCTGCGCGAACTCGGCGGTTCAGCCGCTCCCTTGCGGTCGCGGCGCGTTACACCACGAGCCGCGCCTCGTGGGTGGACGGGCCGCGACCGCAAGGGAGCGGCTAAGAGCGGCTGGTTCCCATCACTTCTTGCCCTGGTTCCAGTAGATGCGAATGTTGTGCGTCTGCCGGCCGACGGCGACGATGTCCACCTTGCCATCGCCGTCGAGGTCCGCCGCCGCCAGGTCCTCCACCGCCACGCCGCCCTCGTCGATCAGCGTCCGCTGCCACTTCGCTCCCCTGCCATCCGTCGCCTTGTAGACGCGGACGCCACGCCGCTCGCCCGGTTTCATGCTCAGATCGTCGCGCACGCCGACGATCAGTTCCTCCTCGCCGTCGCCATCGAGATCGGCACACCAGACCGCATGGCCCCACTTCAGCTTCTCATCGACGACATGGCGGACCCACAACGTCTCCGACGGGTCCTCCGGGGGCGTGTAGACGACCACTTGATTGCCGTGCCACGGCTCAATCGTGGCGATGTACTTGGCATTCTTGAGCTGCCCCATCTTGATCTCGCTGGCGCCGCGATTGCTCTTCGGGTTGTCCTGGTTGCCCGTCCCCAGTTGCGTCCGCTTCCACTTGTCGCCATCGGGACGCAACAGACCGACGCCCTCGTAGCTGGCCGTCAGCAGGTCCATCCCCTTGCGGCCATGTCCTGGAACAGGCCAGACGTTGTGAATGACGTGCATCGTCTCGTCGAGGACAATCGGTGTCCAGCGATCCTTCGCGGGGTCTTTCGGGACCTTCAGGGCGAACGTCTTTACCGGTTGGCCGTCCATCCAGTTCTTCGCCGGGGTGCTGCCCCTCCCCAGGAGCGGGCTGACGATCAACTCCGGCTTGCCGTCGCCGTCGAGGTCGGCAAAGCGAATGCGATGAACGCAAACCTCTTCGCCGATGGGGAATACCTGCCACGGGTCGTCGAGCGTCTTGCCCCGCCGCAGCCAGTAGAGGGGCGCCTCGTCCTTGCTCTGAAGGTTGCCCCAGCCGCCGGCGAGAGCGAAGGCGATCTGGCCATCAATGACGTGAGCCGCGATGGAGACATTGTCCGGCTTCGTCTTGCCCTCGGTGATGACGCGCTGCTTCCAGGTCGGATTCTGATACCAAACGACGCGAGTCTTGTCGGCGACTACGATATCCTTCTTGCCGTCGCCATCAACGTCCACCAGCAGGACGCAATAGCCGACGCCGAGTTTGGTCTCGATCTCCTCCATGCGGAAGGCCGGCTTCTCCTCGGCGGCGCGAGGCGCGGACAGGATCAGGACGAGCAACAGGAGCACCATCGCGGCAGAATACATGCGTTTCATGAGTTGTCTCCGGAAGGGGATTCGCTCAACAGTCACTCCTCGTAGTCCTCGGCGCGGCGGCGCGTCAGGTCCATCATCGCCTGATGCGTACCCAACTGTGCGGGGCCAGCCGCTCCTGCCGGCGGCGTCATCTGGACGTAGCACCCATCGGTCTGCATCGTCCACGCCTGGCGCGAGTCCTGCCGCAAGAATTCGATTATCTCCCACAAGCGCTCGCGATGAGGCTTGACCTCGATCGGCACAATCGCCTCGACCCGTGCCGACAGGTTGCGCTGCATCCAGTCCGCCGAGCCGATGTAGAACTCGCCCTCCAAGGGATTGTCCTGACCGTTAGCGAAATAGTAGATCCGCGAATGCTCGAGAAACCTCCCGATGACCGAACGCACCGTGAGCGTCTCGGTCAGGCCCGGCACTCCGGGCCGCAGACAGCTAAAGCCACGGATGATGAGTTCGACCGGGACGCCGGCCTGCGAGGCGGCCACCAGGGCCTGACAAATCTGCGAATCTTCGAGCTGATTCATCTTCGCGAGAATGTGTGCCTTGCGTCCCGCCTTGCGATGCTCGATCTCGCGGTCGATCATCTTCAGGAAGCGATCGCGCATCGCCATCGGCGCCACCAGCAGCTTCTGGAACGTCGGCTTGCGCGAGCGGCCCGTCAGAAAGTGGAACAGGTTGACGACGTCGCCGGTGATCGCCCGATCGTCGGTCAGCAAGCCAAGATCGGTGTAGAGACGGGCTGTCTTGACGTGATAGTTGCCGGTGCCGATGTGAGCGTAACACTTTAGCCCGGTCGCCTCCTGACGCACCACGAGGGCGATCTTCGTGTGCGTCTTCAGGCCGACGAGGCCGTAAACGACGTGAGCGCCGACCTTCTCCAGTTGCTCGCCCCAGTGCAGGTTGCGAGCCTCATCGAAGCGCGCCTTGACCTCGATCAGACAGGCGACCTGCTTGCCCGCCTCGGCGGCCCGGATCAGCGAGTGGACAAAGGGGGTGTCGTCGCCCACGCGATAGACCGTCATCTTGATGGCCACTACCTTCGGATCGTCGGCGGCCGAGTGAATGAAACGCTCCACGCTGGCATCGAAGCTCTCATAGGGATGATGCACGAAGATGTCGCCGGCGCGGATGACGTCGAAGATCACTGCGTCCTCGTCGGCCAGCGGCGAGGGAAGCACCGGAGTCCACGGCTTGTCGCGCAGGTCGGGACGGTCGAGTCCCGCGAGGGCGAAGAGGGTCGTGTAATCGAGCAATCCCGGCATCTCGTAGACGTCGAGTTCGCTCAACTCGAACTTGGCAATCAGGAGCTTGCGCGTCCACGGATCGGGTTGATGACCGAACTCGAGACGGACGACCGGCTGAAACTTCCGCTTGCGCAGTTGCTCCTCGACCATCTCTTCGAGGCTGTCCTCGTCCTCCTCCTTGGTCTCGACCTCGGCATTGCGGGCGACGCGAAAGAGCGTCGCCCCCATGATTTCCATGCCGGGAAAAAGCTTGTCCGCGTTGTGGCGAATGATCTGCTTCAGGCTGGCATAGCAGAGTTTGCCCTCGCCGCTGCCGGACGTCAGCAGCACCCAGGGAGGCAGAAACGACGGCATCTTGACGCGTGCGAACAGGCGTTCTTCAGTCTCGGGAAGCCGCAGGACGAACCCCCAGGAGATCGACAGGTTGGATAGAAACGGAAAGGGATGGCCCGGATCGAGAGCGAGTGGCGTCAGGGCGGGTGAGACGTTGATATCGAAGTGTTCGCTGCACTCGCGTTTCTGTTCCTCGCTGAGATGGTCCCAGGAGATGAGATGGATGCCATTCTTCGCGAGTCCAGGAACGAGGACGTTGAGATAGCAGTCGGCCTGCTGCTGGAGCATGGCGAGGATGGTTTCACGGAGTTTCAGCAGCAAATCGCGTGCGGCCGCTCCCTTGCGCCGGATGACGCTGACGCGCTTCTGAAAGAACTCGTCGAGGTTGGATGTGAAGATCGCGAGAAACTTGAGACGTTCGAGCAGAGGAGTGCGGTCGTCGAGAGCTTCGTGGAGGACTCGACGATTGAACTCAAGCCACCCGAGATCGCGGTCAAAGGTTGCTCGTTGCCACGCGGAAACATCGCGGGATTGCTCGAGAATCGCCTCGGTCATGGATGCACCTTACGAATGAGACGGGCCGCTTGCGGCTTTGCACGTAGACCTGCAAAGCCGCAAGCGGCGGGAGCCTTATCTACGGCATCGTCAGCGCGACGATGCGTCCATCGGCCAGGCCGACGATCAGCCGACCCTCCAGCCACGTCAGCGCGGTAACGTCCTGGGGCAACTGCTGCTCGCTCATGATGACGCCCTTATCATCGACGACCCGCAACGTTCCTCCCCAGTAGGCAACGGCAACCTGACCCGACGAGGAAGTGGCTGCCAGTTTCGCGAGGCGATCCGCTCGCTCCTGCTTCTTCAGCGCTGCCGTCGTCTTGTCATCCGGGGCAGCGGTCAACGCTTTCTGCTGCTGCGCCACCTTGTCGCGGGACAGCATTTCCGTGCCTGTCTGCTTCCCCTTCCAGGTCAGCGTGGTCAGCGAGCCGTCATGGGACAGAGCGGCGACTTGATCCTTGCCCGCTTGCAGGGCCAGCACTCGGTCGGGGACCATTGCCGTCCATTCTGTCTTGGCCGAGGCGTGCAGCGTTGGCGTCTTCGAGGCCGGCGTCAGACGGTCCTCCTCCGGCAGTTCCCACTTCGTCAGCGGATCAAGCCCGGCCACCGCCTCGTAGAAGCTGCCGACGGCCTCGCTCATGCCGGCTTCATCCGTCGCCATCAGCGTGACCGATTCCTGTCCGCGACCGACGCCGTCGCGCTGCCAGGCCATGTAGCCACGCGCTGGACCGGGGAAGGAAGCGTCCGGCTTATAGGGCAGGAATCGCTGTTCGAGCAGGAACTTGATGATGGGATTGTCCGTGTCATTGCCGAGCAGAATGACCGGCCCCTGCACGGCGAAGCCGGCGAGTACGGGCGGGTTCTGATCGCCTGGCTTGATCTGACCCTTGCCGGCGTGGATCAGACCGCACCACGTCTCTGCCTCTTCCGGCGTCAGCGTCTTTGCCTTGGCCGCGTCGGCGAGCGCCATCTCCTTGCACTCGACGCCCCACGGTTTCAGTACCTTCGCCAGTCGCTGAGCGGCGGCGTCATTGAAGGCGCTCTTGCCCTTGATGATGGTCACCTGACGATGGAGCCGGGCGAAGCGGAAGAAGTTCTCACGGTCGTTGCCGAAATACACCGCGCGCTGCGTCGCTCCCGCAATGGCTCGCGCTCGTTTGGCCGGCTGATAGGTGAAGGCGACGCTGTCCTCCTTGTTGCTGAGCAGCTCGCGCACCGATACCTTCCACGTCCCCGCCGGATCGTTGGCGGCGAGCGGCAGCGTCAGCTCGATCTTGCCGAGTTTCGTCGCACGGTACAGGTCGTGCCGAGTGACGCCGAGCGGATCGATGACGCGGATGTGCAGCGGGATTGAGCCGCTGAGAAGGCGGTTCGTGGTATCGATTACGGTGGCGCCGACGTCGAGTTTGATCGGCTCCTTTTCCAGGGCCAACTCGCGCGTGACGACAGGCGTGGCGACCTGAACGCCGCCGATGGGCCGAGTCGTCCGCGCCCAGACGCGCATCTGCCCAGGGCCGAAGCTGAACTTGCCGGTGTGCGTGTTCTTGCCCGGCTTGAACTCCTCGACCTTGCCGCCGCGCACGGCGTCGTACAGCCCATGTGCCAGGCCATCGGCCGTGATCGTGGCCTCGACGGCCTTGATCGCCAGGCGCTCCTTCGGCTTGGTCTCGTCCGACGAGGCGTTGACGGCGAAGAGATACTCGACGTCGCCCGCTCCCTGTTTCGTCGCCGAGATCCCCGGCGCATCGCTCTCAAAAACGGGGAAGATCTTCGCCCGGCTCAGTTCCGTCTTCAGAGCCTTGGCCAGCGGCGTCGCACCTTCGATGTGCTTGGCGGTCGTCGTATAGGGGCCGAGCAGGTCGTATTTCTTCGACTTCATGATCTCGTCGATCTTGCCCTGATCGGGCATCGCCGGCGTGACGGACAGCTTGATCGCCCCTTTGACCTCGACCTTGCAATCCCCTGTCATCAACACTGTCCCGCCGTCCTTGACGAAACTCTCCAGCGCCTTGATGACCTTCGGATCGAGGTAATCGAGCGACGTGAGAATGATCGCCTTGTGATCGTTGGCGAGCGTGCCGTCGAGGACGTCTTCCTCAACGACGCCGAGGAACTGCTGCTGAATCAGCTTGCCGGCCACATAGACGAGCGGCAAGTTGGTGCCGTGCGGCAGGGCATGAGCGTAGTTATCGTTGCGGTCCTTCGTCTGCGTGTGAATGGCCTGGGACAGCGAATAGAGGACGGCGACGGGCGGCTTCGTGACCGGCATGGTGGTGAAGATCGGGCCGAGCTTCTGGAAGAGATGGTTCGTCTCGACGATGCCCTGGCGTCCAGTCGCGTTGTCGATCGGTTCGAGGTCCGGCGGCGACATCATCCCCTGAATGTTCGTCTGGAACGACAGGAACTGTTCGAGGCGAAACTCGTCCGTCGTCGTGTTGCCGTACCAGGTCGGCAGATACCAGCACGGCTTCCAGAAATCGCGAGCGCGGGCCATCTCGACGAAGTAGGAGGGACAGAAGTAGCCGGGGCCGATGTCGTGATAGCCGCCGTGGCCGCTGGTGACGGGCAGACTGCGAACGACGTTGAAGTAATAGCCATCGGTGAAGGCGGTCCAACCGTACTGGCTCTGCGTGAGCGACAGGTAATCGGGACGGACGGCGGAGACGCCGAACTGCGCTTCCTTCCACGCCGCGTCCATGATGCCGAGCTTCCAGACGGCCCACTGCTTCCAGGCGCGGACCGATTCGGGGTTCTTCGGATCGACCTTGTTGTACTCGGGCGGCTTCTTGCCGAAGGCTGCCTCGTAGGAGCGCACCTGGGCGGGAATGCCGTGTGGTGTGAACTCCTTCGTTTGCGGATGCTGATGCCAGGTGAGGCCCGGCTCATCGTAGAAGTGGACGCCGGGGACATTGGGCCGGGTGCGATCGAGCATGGCCCGGCGCACGACGCGCATGGTGCCGCCGCGCGTGACGAACGGGTCGGCCCAATCGCACTCCATG
>JBBRIK010000249.1:0-7107 GCA_038221045.1 Gemmatales bacterium | reverse complement strand
CGGCTCGTAGCCGGGCAGTTTGTCGCTGTCGCCCTGGTTGCAGGCCTCGAAGGCAAAGATGTCGTAACCCGCCTCGATGAGGTGATCGCAGTATTGCACACAGGACCAGCGGTTGGAGCCGAACTCCAGGCCGAACAGGATGACTCCTCTTCTTGGTCCCTTCGCCTTGAGATAGCAGCCAGCGAGGCTCAGGCCGTCACTGGTGGGAAATCGCACGTCCTCGCTCTCGGGGACAGGTTGTCCGCGCGGCACGATGAAGAGCGGCTTCTCCTGGAAGATCCGGACCATGAAGTCTAGATAATTCCGGCAAAGATAGTAGTGCAGCCCCGCCAGATAGAGGAAGATCAGAAGGGGTACGCTGCACATCAGGAGTAGGCCAAGCCAGAAGAGCATGGGTGTCAACAAGTCCATCCATTGAAATGGGGACTTTGGTGCCTCAAAATGCGCTGACGACCAGCGAGATATTCTGTCCGCCGAAGCCGAAACTGTTGCTGATTGAATGACGAACACGCTTCTCCCGCGCCTCGTTCGGGATGTAGTCGAGATCGCACTCCGGATCGGGATGTTCGTAATTGATCGTCGGCGGCAGCACGCCCCGGCGCATGGCCATCACGCAGGTGATCAGTTCCACCGCTCCCGCGGCCGCGATTAGATGACCCAGCATACTCTTGCTGCTCGACACCGGTAACTGATAGGCACGCTCGCCGAACACCTTCTTGACGGCAACCGTCTCCGCCTTGTCGTTGACCTGCGTACTGGTGCCGTGGGCGTTGACGTAGCCGATCTCGTCGCGAGGCACACCGCTGTCGCGGACTGCCAGTTCCATGCAGGCGATGGCCCCCCGGCCGTCCGGATGACTGTCTGTCACGCGGAAAGCGTCTCCCGTCGAGCCGTAGCCGGTCAGTTCGGCGTAGATGGTTGCGCCGCGTTTCTTCGCGTGCTCCAGTTCTTCGAGGACGAGCATCCCCGCTCCCTCGCCGAGAACGAAGCCGTCGCGCTCGCGATCGAAGGGGCGCGAGGCCTGTTGCGGAGATTCATTGTGCGTCGAAAGAGCAGTGAGCAGATTGAAGCCCGTCACGCCGATGGGATGAATCATGCTGTGCGAACCGCCGGCGAGCATCAGGTCGGCGTCGTCGTGGCGGATGATCTCCAGCGCCTCGCCCAGCGCTTGCGACGAGGCGGCGCACGCGGTCAGACAGTTGAAGTTCGGTCCTTCGAGGTTGAAGTGCGCGCCGAGGTGGCCGGCCGTCGTGTGTAACTCCTGCTCGGCCTCCTGCAGGGGATTGAAGCTCGCCATGGCGCCGCGCTCGAAGCCGGCCGCGTCGATAGTCCGCGTCTCCTTTGAGTAGTTCCGCGCGACCTGGGCGACGAGCGAGCCGAAGTCCTGGATGCCCTCGCCCGAACCGAGATAGATGCCGAAGCGCGTGCGGTCCATCTTGCCATCGTCGAACAGTCCTGCGTCGGCAAGGGCTTGCTGAGCGGCGGCGGCGGCAAACTGGCTGTTGACGCCCGCATGCGCCCAGCGTTCGCAATTCGGGACGTGCCGCTTCAGGTCGAAGTCCTTGACCTGCGACGAGAACTTCGTCGGGAACGTGGAGGCGTCGAAGCGCCAGGTCGGACCGACGCCGCTCTTGCCGGCCAGTTGCGCCTCGAACATCTCGGCGACGCTCTGGCCCAGCGGCGTGATCGCTCCCATACCCGTGATGACTACACGACGTTTCATGATGATTGCGATCCGTGATGAATCGCCGCTTGCGGCTTAGCAACAGCAGATGCTAAGCCGCAAGCGGCGAAGATCGATCATTGGAACTTCCGCACCACTACAGCCGCACACTGTCCCATCTGCGTGAATCCAACCTTGAGAGCGTAAGGCTTCTCGATCGGCCGCGGAGCGCCCGTGTATACCTTCACGGGACAGGCGGGATCGAAGGTCTCGTAATTGAGCGTGCCGGGCAGTTTGCCATGATGCAGGGCCAGCACGCTGACCGCCAACTCGCTCAACCCGCCGCCGGCGCCGATATTGCCGATCGCCGCCTTGGCGGCAAAGACCGGCGTATTGAACGCGCCGAACACTTCATGCAAGCCTCGCGCCTCCCAGGCGTCGCTGTCGATCGTTCCCAGCCCGTGCGCGTTGATGTGATCGACGCTCTCCGGACCGATGCCCGCTTCCTTCAGGGCAGCGCGAGCGGCCCGAGCGATGCCGCCGCCCGACTTCTTCGCATCGAACGCCGCGCCGAAGCCAACGACCTCGGCGAGAATCCTTGCCCCACGTTTCTTCGCGTGTTCCAGTTCCTCGACGACAAGTACCGCTCCGCCCTCGCCCAGCACCAGACCGTCACGCTGCTTGTCGAATGGCCGGCAGGCGCGTTCGGGGGCGTCGTTGCGATGCGAGAGAGGCTCGAACAGGCACTGACGCACCATGCTCAGCGGGTTCAACTTGCTCTCCGCTCCGCCGACCAGGAAGAAGTCGGCCGCGTCGCGCTCGAGAATGCGATCCGCCTCGCCCAGCGCGAGCAGACTGGCAACGTCGCTTTCGGTGATGGAGTTGTTCGGACCTTGCGCGTCGTGCAGGATCGAGACGTGACAGGCGAGCATGTTCGGCAGATACTTCAGCATCCACAGCGGCTGGATGGCCGGCAAGCCCTCGCGTCCCCATTTCGCCAGGTCCGCGACGGCAGCGCCGCTGTTGGTGCTGACGAGGGAGGCGTCGCCGATTTCCGGCAGTTCCGTCGCTATCAGGCCAGAGCCAAACTCGATGCCGAAGCGCGTCGGATCGAGCTTCGTCTTATCGACCGCGCCGTCCGTCATGGCCAACTGAGCGGCGGCGACGGCCAACTCAATGGTCCGGGCCATCATCTTGAGGCTGCGGCGATCCTTCTTATCGACATACTTCTTGGCGTCGAATTCCGGCATCTCGCCGGCGATGTGGACCGGCAGGCCGGAGGGATCGAACAGGCTGATGGAACGGATGCCACTCTTGCCCTGGAGGAAGCCCTCCCAGACGGCATCGGTGTCGTTTCCCAGCGCGTTCAGCAAGCCAACGCCGCTGATAACGGTGCGACGCGAGGAGGCAGCCATGATGTCCACCTGAGTGTAATCGTCCAGCCCAGCCGGTCCTACACGGAACCGCCCTGGGCGGCGACCTTCGCCAGCCCAAGAAGATGCTTCAGCTCGCCGCTGAAGACGAAATTGTGATCGCCGAACATCTGCTGCGAGCGCGACTTGTCCAGATGAGCGAAGAAGATCTCTCCCTCGGCGATCAACTCCTCGCCCACCAGCACCCGCCCGGCGATGGACGCGCCCTCTTCGCGCAGCGTCAGGACCCGCACTTCATAGGTGAGGGTCTCGCCGGCCAGCGCCTCGCGATGGAAGCGAGCCGCGCTGATCTTCGCCAGAACGACCTTCTCCTTGAAGTCGTTGGCCTCGCCGACCAGAATGCCTCCCGTTTGCGCCAGTCCCTCCAAAATGAGGGCGGCCGGCATAATGGGATAGCCAGGAAAATGCGCGGCGAAAAGGTCCTCGGCATGGCTGAGGGTCTTCACCGCCCGCGCCGACTGGCGGCTCGTGAACTCGACAAACCGATCAATCCAGATCCAGCGCATGTTGTCCACTCCGTCGTCCACTGTCTCCTGTCAACTGTCCCCGGTCGCCTGCCCTCGTGCGAGGCCAGGGACACAGGACAGTTGACACTGGACCGTTGACAATGGACTACTTGGCGGCCAACTTGCCCTGAATGTAGCGAGTGATCAGTTCGACCGTGAACAGCTCGCCGAGGCTCGTCACGTCGGGGTTCCGCTCGAATTCGCTGAGGTCGGCATAGGGCATGCGTTCCCGCAACTCGGCCAGGCCCTTCGCCGTGACCTTGCCGTTGTGGACGAAATCGGGGTCGCCCTGGAAGATCGATTCGGGGAACAGTTCGCCGCGCGGGATCTTGATGCCGAATTCCCGTTCGAGACGGAAAACGATGTCGAGGAAGTCAATGGACTCAGCACCCAGGTCGCCCTGGAGGGTCGAGGTCAACTTGACGTCATCCTCATCCACGTTCAGCGCCTCGACGAGCGTCGAGGAGACCTTCGAGAAGATTTCTTCCTGCGTCCGCATGACTGAATCACTCCTCAAGAAAATAGAAGCCGGCCTTTGAAAATAATGATGAATGATGAATGATGAATGATAAATAAAAGCCAGTGCGAGCAGTCTTCTGATTTTTATTCATCATTCATCATTCATCATTCATCATTCCTTGTTGTTTACGCACCCGGCGGTCCCAGGCTGAGTCCGCCATCGACGACGATCACCTGACCGGTGATGTACGAGGCGTCCTCGCTGGCCAGGAACACGGCCGTCTTCGCGATGTCTTCCGGCTTGCCCAGTCGGCGCACCGGAATGAATTTCTTGACGAACTGGTCGCCGGCTTTGTTCAGCACGGCAGCGCTCATGTCGGTCTCGATGAACCCTGGCGCGATGGCATTGACCGTGATGCCCCGGCTGGCCAGCTCGACAGCGAGGGTGCGCGTGAAGGCGTTGACGGCCCCCTTGCTGGCGGCGTAGTTGGTCTGACCCGCATTGACGAAGTCGGCCGCGACGCTGGAGATATTGATGATCCGGCCCCGGCGCTGCTTCACCATCGGGTCGTAAGCCACCGCCTTGCAAAAGTTGAACACGCCTCCCAGGTTCGTCGCCAGCACCTTGACCCAGTTCTCAGGCTCCATGCGAATGAACAACTCGTCGTGGATCACGCCCGCATTGTTCACCAGGATGTCGAGCCGTCCGAACGCCTCGATCACCTTTGCCACGCACATCTTGGCCGCCTCGGCATCCGCCACGTCGGCCTGGAGGGCGATGGCGTTGCCCCCCTTCGCCTGAATGGCCTTCACAAGTTCCTCGGCCGCCTGCTGGCTGCCGCGATAGACGATGCCGACCTTCGCGCCCTCGGCGGCGAACGCCTCACTGATGCCCCGGCCGATGCCGCGAGCGCCGCCCGTCACAAGCGCAACCTGATCCTTCAGTCTCATCGAGGACACTCCACGTCAGGAGCGGACAACATTTTCGTCAACCGCGAGCCGAGGATCCCATTAACAGGACGGCCCGCTCGCGTAGTTGTTCGACGAGTCGCCTGTCGGCGGACTCCAGGGCAGGATGGCGGTCTCTCAAATTGTATCGGTCGAGAGTGAACCGGGCCGACACTGTGGAAGCGCCTCCGGTCTCTCCCTTGCCCTTGAATGTCGCCGTGGTGCCTTCCTGACCGGCCAACTCGACCTCGAAGGTCATCTGATGGCCCGGCTGCATGAACGTCCCATACTTCACGTTCTTCGCTTCGCGCAGAACGATGATACTATGGCGAAAGTCGTCCGTCAGCCGCAGCAGCCACGATCCGGCCTCGACCAGCGTGTGCAGCATCAATACTCCCGGCATGACAGGAAAGCTGGGAAAGTGATCGGCCAGGTACTCTTCCGCGAGGGTCAGGTTCTTGTACCCGCGCAGCTTCTGGCCCGGCGTCACCTCCACAATCCGATCCACCAGATTGAACTGCATACACTCACGCCTCGACTCACGACAAGTCCACAACAGCGCATTCAAAAAGAGGAAGTATACTGAGCCTCCGCCCAGGCGGCAACCTCTTCTGCCGGCAACCTCCGCACAACCGCTACAACTGTTCCTGTCCGCACATCCGTCGATTTCGTCGGGACGATGATGGTCCCGCTCTCGGTTTTGCTCGCGACACATTAAACAATTGCCGAAAATCGACAAGCTCGCAATCTGCATCGACTGCAAACTATCGGGGTTTTGCGAATAGTTATCCGTCTGGTGCGTCCAGGAGGGTGGAGCGTCAGGCAACGCCTGGGACGGATATCGGAAGGAAAGCGCTCTCACCACCAGCGCGCAGAGGAAAGCGCTCGTTTTCCTCTTCCGCCCAGGCCACTCTTCCGCTTGCGGCTTTGCAGAAGACCGCTAAGCCGCAAGCGGCCCGAATTCACTCCCCTGCCGCGCGGGTTCCCGGCTCGAAATCCAGGCGCTGGACGAATCGCACCGCCTCCTCAGCCGCAAACTCCCGATTCATCCCCGGATCGCGGGTCGCGATGGACAGCGGGCCGTCGTAACCCACTTCGTTGAGTACGCGAATCAGCGATTCCCAGTCCACGCCGCCTCGTCCGGGCGACCGCTGTTCCCAGCCGCGCCGCACATCTCCCCCCAGCCCGTAGCCCCCAAACAGGCCCGTGCGGCCATTGAGGCGAATCGCCGCGTCGGTGACATGGACGAGAAAAATGCGATCCGCGAAGCGGCGCACCACCTCGACCGGATCGACGCCCTGCCAGTGCAGCTGCGCCGGATCGAGGGTAAAGCCCACTTCCTCCCGTCCCCCCATCTCCTCGAGGAACAACTCGGCGCTGTGAAGGTCAAAAGCGAGCTGTCCCGGACGGAGGACACAGGCGAGTTTGACGCCCCCGTCCTGACAGGCGTCGAGTACAGGTTGCCAGCGCTGAAGGAAGTCGCGCATCCCCGCCTGACAACGCTCGGCGGTCAGGGGGGGGCCTCCCGTGACAAACGGCCACAGGGAGGAGCCGGTGAAGCAACTGACGACGGAAGCGCCGAGTTTCTGAGCGACGCGGACCGTGGCAACCATCTCCTCGGCCGCGCGCTGCTGCACGCGGAGCGGATCACCGTCGCCCCAGACATAATCGGGCAGCCACGCTTGATGGGGTCTGCCGACGGCATCGCAGACGGCCTGCCCGACGCGCTGATTATTGACGATGGGAACTGCGAGATCGTGGCGGGCGAGCAGTTCGAGCTTTTTCGGACAGTAATCGTCCTCGCTAAGCGCCCGCTGGACCTCGCAGTGATCGCCGGCGCAGGACAGTTCGATGCCCTGATAGCCCCACTCCCCCGCCCTGGCGGCCAGTTCCTCCAGCGGCAGGTCGGTCCAGGCATCGCTGCACAGGATCACGGGTCGGGGCATTGGGTACTCTCTCAAGGCTAGTTGCCAGTTGCCAGTTGCCAGTTGCCAGGTGTGAGTTGGGAAGTGAGGTCGTCTAATAGCAACTGGCAACTGGCCACTGGCAACTGGCAACTGGCAAAATACAGGCAACAGGCAACATCAGGGAGGCGGCG
>JBBRIK010000248.1:0-7120 GCA_038221045.1 Gemmatales bacterium | reverse complement strand
AGTACGCGCTCCGCTCCGAAGACTTCGCGTCGCGGCTAACCCTCGAATATACACTGGTGGAACCTCACTTTCTTCTCTGGAGATCGAGCGATGCGTGCGTCACTGCGATTGGGCCTGGGCCTGCTGGTGCTGGCCGGAATGTTCTTCCTCACCTCGCGCGGCGGGGGTCAGGACAAACCGAAGACCTATGGCGTCATTCGCCTGGGGTCGTGGAACATAGAAAACCTCGGCGATCCCAAGGCCCGGCGCGGCCCCGGCGAGGGCGTCGAACAGAAGCCACAGGACCTCGCGCGCTACCTGCGGCACGCTCGCCTCGATGTGCTGGCCGTGCAGGAAGTGACGGCGGACGGGCCAGCGCCGGACGGCTTCCCGAAGCAGTATCGCACGAGCGCCGTGCTGGGGAAGACGCTCGCCGAGCTGAACAAGATGCCCGGCAACACCTGGAAGCACGTCCTGTTTCCGAAAATGCGAGCCGGCGATCCCGGACAGTGGACGGGGCTTGCCTGGAACGAGAAGAAGGTCCAGCACGTCGGCGATCCCTTCCAGCTTCCGCTGTCGCACGCCCGCAGCGCGAAGGGGTCGAACCTGTGGGACCGCAACATGCACGCGCTGATGCTGACTGCCGGGGCGGGAAAGACCGACTTTCTCGTCATGGTCCTGCATCTGAAGGCGAACACGACGGGCGATTTCAGGGAGCATCGCGAAGAGGAACTGAAGGAACTCGTCACGCATCTGCCGAAGCTGGAGAAGCCCTTCCCCAAGGAGCGCGACTTCGTCCTGCTGGGCGACACGAACATCCTCGAAGCGAAGGAGCCGGGCGTCGCGGCCATCGAGAAAGCAGGCTTCCGCGATCTCAACAAGACCGACATGGACACGCACTCGGCTCGCGGCGTGCAGCCGTTCGATCGCGTCTTTGTGCCGCGCAATCAGCCGGAGTTCGCCGCGTCGAAACTGGAGGTGCTGTCGGATTTCCAGGCGAAGGAGAACCTGAGCTTCTTCGAGTATCGCAAGCGCTTCTCCGATCACTACATCATCGCCACCGAGATTCAGATCATGGACGACGACGATTGAGTCATCTTGCCGCTTGTGGCTTTGCAGTCCGCATGCAAAGCCGCAAGCGGCAAGAGCGCGGATCGTGACGATTATTTACCCTGTAGCGAATGTGCGAGGCCCAATCGAGACAGAAGAGACTTGCGAGATGCCGCTTCGACTCCCTATGCTGGCAAGGTAGCCAAGATGGATAATATTACTGGTCCGGGAGACGAGTTTCTCCATGTCCAATCCTTCGGAAAATGTTCCGACCACCCTGCCGTTGCCTTTGTCTCAGCCCTCCAGGGATGAGCCGCCCGCGACGCAGCAGGATTCTCCCGCGACCCTGCCGCCTCCCAAGGGAGAGCGAGAGGAGTCCTACCGGACCGAAGCCCTGGCCGGGAAACCGTCCGCGCCGCCCAACTACGACGCGACGGAAGTCTTTCCCGGCGCCGCGAACGATAGCCTGGGGACCCAGGTTCTCTCTCCTTCCGCAGCGCAGTCGCCCCGTCTGAGCGATTTTCCCGCGACCATCAACGAACCCGCCACCGGTCTGACAGCCGCAGCGACGGGCGCACTCGGTCAGGCGTTTGTGACCGGCTACGAGATCCTGTCCGAACTGGGCCGCGGCGGCATGGGCGTCGTCTACAAAGCCCGCCAAGTCAGTCTGAATCGCCTCGTCGCCCTGAAGATGATCCTGTCCGGCGCGCATGCGGGACAGACCGAACTGTTTCGCTTCAAGGCCGAGGCGGAAGCCGTCGCGCAGTTGCAGCATCCCAACATCGTGCAGATTTACGAGGTGGGCGTCTCGGAAGGCCGGCCCTACTTCAGCCTCGAATTCCTCGAAGGGGGCAGCCTCGCCGACAAGCTGCGCGGCGAGCCGATGCCGCCGCGCCAGGCCGCTCAACTGCTCGCGGAACTGGCCCAGGCCATTCACGCCGCTCACCTGGCCGGCATCGTCCATCGCGACCTGAAGCCCGCGAACGTGCTGCTCGGCCGCAAGCCCACATCGGCGCAAATCGCGGCCGGCGCTCAGCCGCTGGGAATGCCCAAGATCACTGACTTTGGCCTCGCCAAGAACCTGAAAGAGCAGGGGAGCAATACGCAGGAAGGCTCCGTTCTCGGCACGCCCAACTACATGGCACCCGAGCAGGCGGCTGGCAAGGTCAACGAAGTCGGCCCGCTCGCCGACGTCTACGCCCTGGGGGCCATCCTGTACGAGCTGCTCACTGGCCGGCCTCCCTTCAAGGGCGAGAGTCCCTGGGACACCGTCAAACAGGTCCTCAACGACGATCCGCTGCCGCCGACGCGCCTGCGCCGCGGTCTGCCGAAGGACCTGGAGACAATCTGTCTGCGCTGTCTGCACAAGGAGCCGGCCAAGCGCTATGCCTCCGCGCAGGTCCTGGCCGAGGACCTCCACCGCTGGCTCGAAGGCAAGCCGATCCAGGCGCGTCCGGTCAGCGACTGGGAGAAGATGGTCAAATGGGCGAAACGGCAGCCCGCCGTCGCCGCCCTGATCGCTCTCCTGATCCTCGTGATCGGCGGCGGGATGATTGGCATGGCCACCCTCTGGCTGCGAGCCGAGGGCTTGCGCTCTTCGGCCCAGAGCCAGAAAGTGGAAGCCGACAAGGCGCGCGACGACGCGAAAACTCAGGAGGGGATCGCGAACAAGCTCAAGGAGCAGGCCCAGGAGGATTACGAACGCTCGCGGCGGGAGGGATATGCATCCCGGCTCAACCTCGCCCAGGTTGCCTTGCAGGAATCGCGCTTTGACCGGGCGACGCAGTTGCTCGAAGAGATGAAGAAGCACGCTCCCGGCGAAACGGACCTGCGCGGCTTCGAGTGGTTCTACCTGTTGCGGCGGAGTCAATCGCAGGAGACGGTGCGCGGCCACACGAACCTCGTCTCCGCTCTCGTCTTCAGCCCGGACGGCACGCGGATGACGACGAGCAGCCTGGACGGCACCGTCAAGGTGTGGGACCCCGTGAGCGGAGACGAGAAGCTGACCCTGCGCGGACACAAGGGACCGGTGCGGGCCGTGGCTTACAGCGCCAATGGCAAGCTCCTGGCGACGGGCGGCGAGGACGGGACCGTCCGCCTCTGGGATGGCGAGACGGGAAAGAAGCTGGGCGAACTGCATGGCCACACCGGCTTCGTGACCGCCGTCGCCTTCAGCGAGGTCGGCAAGCGTCTGGCCAGCGCCAGCGAAGACCGCACGGCCTGCGTTTGGGACGTGAGCGAGAACGAGAAGTTGGAGAAGGCCAAACCCCAGGTGGTCCTGCGAGGTCATCGTCAGGGCCTGACCACAGTTGCTTTCCGCCCTGACGGACGTCAACTGGCGACAGGCTCCTGGGATCGGACGGTTCGTCTCTGGAACGCCGGCACGGGTGAGAGCGAGGGAGAACTGAAGGGACACGATCACTGGATTCGCTGTGTCGCCTACAGTCCCGATGGCAAACGGCTGGCGACGGCCAGTTGGGATCGCACGGTGAAGTTGTGGAATCCCTCGACGGCCGAGCCGACGCGCACGCTCGGTGGCTACGAGACGCCTGTCGAGGCGCTCTGCTTCTCGCCTGACGGCCAGCGGCTGGCGACGTTAAGCGTCGATCAGACGGCGAAGTTGTGGGACCTCACCACGAACGAGGACACGCCGCAAAACGTGTCGCCGGGCAAGCCGCTACGCGGCCTCGCCTTCAGTTCCGACGGCCAGTTGCTCGCCTCGGTCCGTTTCGATTTCACGGGCAAAAGCCTCGATGGCGACAAGGTGCTGACCGGCCATCGCAGTTCCGTGCTGGCGGTCGCCTTTCAGCCTCACAGCAAGGACGACCTGCTCGCCTCCGCCGGGGCTGACGGCACCGTGAAGTTGTGGAAGCCGCTGAGCGACGAACTGGTGCGGACGCTGAGCGGACACGAAGGGCCAGTGCGAGCGCTGGCGTGGAGCGCGGACGGCAAGCGGCTCGCGACGGGCGGCGAGGATGGCACCGTCCGGCTCTGGGACGAGGACTTGAAGCGCGTGGCGCGGACGTTTCGCGGCGAGGGTGGCTGGGTGACGTGTGTGGCCTTCAGTCCCGATGGGAAGCGGCTGGTGGGCGGCGGCGAGGATCGTTCGATTCGCGTTTGGGACCTGTCCGAGAAGCTGGAGTTGAGCGCCGCCGGCTTCCCCGTCCTGACGCTGCAAGGGCCGGCGGAGGGCGTGCAAGCGTTGGCCTGTAGCCCGGACGGCAAGCGCATCGTGGCGGCGGGCAGCAATGGCGTCTTGCACTTCTGGGACGCCCAGAGCGGCGCGGAGAGCAAGCCACTGCCGGGCGGCCAGGGCCAGATCCGCAGTGTCGCTTTCAGCCCCGATGGCCAGACGCTGGCGACGGCCGACTGGGATGGGCTGGTGGTCCTGCGTGACCCGGCCACGGGCGCGCCGCGCCAGTCGCTCAAGGGCCACACTTATGGCGTGACCGGAGTGGTCTTCAGCACCGACGGCAAGCGTCTCGCCTCGTCGAGTGAGGATCGCACGGTGAAACTGTGGGACCTCGTGTCGGGCCGTGAACTGCTGACGTTGACCGGGAACGCGGCCGGCGTAACGGGCGTGACTCTGAGCGAGGACGGCACCTTGCTAGCGTCGTCGTGCTGGGACCAGAAGGTCCGCGTCTGGCAAGCACCCAGGGGAAGAAATGATGAATGATGAATGATGAATGATGAATGATGAATAAAAAAGACAAAACCCGACCTGTCTGGCTTTCTTGTCTTTTATTCATCATTCATCATCCATCATTCATCATTCATCATTTGCTTCAGGATTGTGTCAGGAACTCCTGGCGAAACTGGCCCTCGTCGATCATGTTGTGTTCGACGACGAAGACGTGGGAATGGAGATTGGCGATGATCTGCTTGCCGAACTGCGACAGCGAGAGATATTTCAGCGCGTCCTTGACGTAGGCGTGGACGCTGCGCCAGTAGAACTTCGGGTAGTTGAGTCGCAGATCGCCGGGGTTCTTGTAGCCGAGCACCTTGTTCAGTCCCAACTCCTCGAACTCGTAAAACAACGCGACCGACTTTCTCAGATAACGCGGATCGCTCAGTTGGCCGATAAGGTCGGCGGCGCGCACCAGGCCGGGGAAACTCTTGGTATCCTTGTGGTCCTCGTCGGCGGGAACGGGGAAGCGCGTCAGTTCGATGTTGCGGCAGATCACGTCGGGATCGATCAGTTTGTGATCGTGGAAGCGCTCGCGGATGAACAGCTTGCCGCGATCGACGTGGTAGGGGTTGAGGCTGGCGTCGGATGTGCCTTCCGCCAGGGTCGCAACCTGATCGTCCTTGCCGGTCGCGAACTCGTTAAGGCCGCGCTGGTCGGCCCGACAGACGCCCTTGACGAAGCCGATGTCGTGGCACAACAGCGAGATGATGTACAGCAGCCAGTCCTCGGGCGCGATGCCGCCCTCACGCATGTGCTTGCCGCGCAGGATCTCCTGGCCGACGAGCGTCACCAGGATGGTATGCTCGGCGTTGTGGTAGAGAGCGTCGCTGTTGGCGATGTTCTCCAGCGACATGCTGCTCGCCCAACAGATGATGTCCTCGTAGTCCGATTTGAGTCCGCCGTACATGCGCCGGTAGCCGGCGCGCAGTTGCTCCCCGAACGCATCGATGAGGATCTCGACGGGATTGAACATGGCTCTAGGTTCCGTCAGGGAGGGGAGGCCGCGCGAACCGTCCACGCGCCGCCGTGCCGATAGCTGTTTGAATAGCACGAAGCGAAGCCCGGACAAAGCAAAATCCTGATGCGGTTCGCTGGCTCGCGGCGGGCCGGCGCGCAGTTTGTTTTCGTTTCGGGACGAATCACCCCTCTGCCTACCTTGATTCGCCCCTTCCGCGCGACTAGAATCACTTACAGCCAGAGGGATTCGAGACCAACCGCCTCGCGTTCACACACTCTTCACTCTCCGTTTGTCTCTGTGTGAATGGTTCCGCCATGATGGTGGGAAGACGAGGATCGTCCGCGCCGTGGTTGTCCCAACCACTTAAATTCTCCCCGTGAAGCCATGCGGGGAGGGAGTTGGCGGATCGAGCGTGGAAGGATCATGGCCCGCTCTGTATGACAGCTTGTGTGACACTTGTGTCTCTCCTGAGATGCACCCAGGCCTTCTCGTTATGCCCCGGTGCGGAAGGGGATTGTCGGAGACGGCAGGAATGTACGAACGATTCACCGATCGTGCTCGCAAGGTGATGCAGTTGGCCAATCAGGAGGCGCAACGGCTCAACCACGAGTACATCGGCACGGAACACATCCTTCTGGGACTGGTCAAGGAAGGCTCCGGCGTTGCTGCCAACGTCCTCAAAAACCTCGACGTTGATCTCCGTAAGATCCGCCTTGAGGTCGAGAAGCTCGTGCAGTCGAGCCCCGAAGTCGGTACCCCAGGCAAGCTGCCGCAGACGCCCCGCGCCAAAAAGGTCATCGAGTATTCGATCGAGGAGGCGCGCAACCTCAATCACAACTATGTCGGTACGGAACACCTTCTGCTCGGTCTGCTGCGCGAACAGGAGGGCGTCGCCGCCCAGGTGCTGATGAACCTCGGTCTGAGGCTCGAAGACGTTCGCGAAGAAGTCCTCAACCTGCTGGGGCACAACATGGAAACCGACGAAGGCGGCAGCGGCAGCGCTCCCGAAAGCGGCTCCGAAAAGCCGACCTCGCGCGGCAAGTCGAAGACTCCAGCACTGGACTCGTTCGGGCGCGACCTGACTGAGTTGGCGCGTCAAGGCAAGCTCGACCCGGTCATTGGCCGGGCCAATGAGATCGAGCGCGTCATTCAGGTGCTCTCGCGACGCACCAAGAACAACCCCGTCCTCCTCGGTGAAGCCGGCGTCGGCAAGACCGCCATCGTCGAAGGACTCGCGCAGATGATCGTCGGCGGCGACGTACCGGAACTGCTGCGTGACCGCCGCATCGTCGTGCTGGACCTGGCCATGATGGTGGCCGGCACCAAGTATCGCGGACAGTTCGAGGAACGCATCAAGGCCGTCATGAACGAGGTGCGTCGGGCGCGTAACACGATCCTGTTTATCGACGAGTTGCACACGCTGGTGGGAGCGGGCGGAGCGGAGG
>JBBRIK010000247.1:0-7123 GCA_038221045.1 Gemmatales bacterium | reverse complement strand
TCGCCATTTACTCGCTCGGCGTCGGATGTGCCACGGCCGGCCAGCGTTCCTTGAACTTGTAGTGAACGTCGTTGTCGATGTCGTGACACTGCTGGCAGAACAGATCGGTCCGCAAGTGGCGTTGCTCCTTCTCCAGCGCCGTCTCATTCTTGCCCGGCCGCCAGGGGTTGAGGACCGCATGCCAGCGATCGTCCTTTGGCTTCTTGACGTGTTCGCTGGCTGGTCCGTGACAACTCTCGCAGCCGACGTTCTTCAAATGCGCCGTCTTGGTCTCGCTCTGATAACCCGTCTCGTAGCCGAAACCAACCGTATGACAGACGATGCACTCGGCGTCGAAATGCCGTAACGAAGGCTGCTTCGCTTTCTCCAGCGAGGCGAAAGCCTTGGCGTGCTTCGAGTTCTCCCACACGTCAAACGCCGTCTCGTGACACTTCCGGCACTTCTCCGTACCGGCATAGCTGGGGACCGCTCCGGGAATCGCCACCTGCGAGGGATGCTTCATCGGGCCGTACTTCGCCAGGTAATCGCCCGACTTCAACTCCTTCGTGTACTGCTCCATCAGGTTCAGGATCGGCTGCTTCGCCTGTTCGCCCTCCGGCGTCAGGAACTCCTCGCTGAGCGACACCAGTTGAAAGCGATAGTCGAATGGCTTCGCGGGCTTTCCCGTCGCATATACGCCGACGACGCCTACATAGCGGCCCTTCCAGCCGATCGACGTGATGAAGGTCTCGCCGACGCGGGCTGGCTCCGACGACGGTTCGCTCTCGGCGCTCAAACAGACGATGACGTGAAACTGAGCATACTCGCCGGCGAACTTCTTCGCCTCATCGATCGAACCCTGATAGAGCAGGACGTTCAGGTTCGCGCCGTCTTTCGCCAGCCCGGCCAGGAGTTTCGGAATCGCCTGGCGGTTCTCGTCGAGTTCGACCTTGTTCGTCTTCGACTTCTCGCCGACGGTGGGACCGATCACGCTACTGACGCCGACCTTGAGACGAGATCCCTTGACTGCCTCGACGACGTACGATTTCACCTGCTCCGGATACAAAGTGTCGGCATCGTGCAGATTGGCCGACACCACGGCGGGCGAGGGATTGTTGAGGGCATACTCGCCGAGCAGGTTGAACAGCGATAGCGAGGCATCGTGTTCGCCGAGGCCGACGGCGAGATAGCCCATCTGCTTGAGCGCCTCCATCGAGAAACGATACTTGAGCATGCCCTGGACGTTGGGCAACTGGCGCGGCCCCTGCTTCTGCGGGATGTCGCCGAGATCGACGGCGGCCATCGGCCAGCCCTTGCCTCGAAGCAACTGGAGGAAGTTGTAGCGCCGCTCCAGGCCGCCGACCTGGGGCTTCGAGCAACCACAGGGGAGCAAGTAGCCGTGCTGCTCGGCCGACAGAACGAGAGCGACGTCAGGTTGAGTCCAGTCGCGGAACAGACGCGGGGGCATCTCCAGGGCGGACTTGGCCGGCTTCTCCTCCGCAGGCCGAAACATGGCGCACAAACATGTCACGGCCACGATGCCGAGGCTGCTCACGCCGAGCATCGCCAGGAGTCGCTTCCCTTGCTTGCCATTCGTCCGCATGGTTGATTTCCTTCTCGTCCTTGAGAATAACTCCGTCCGGCTGGGCCGGGCCTACTGAGTCGCGTTGCCTGACACGGGGATGCGGAGACGCCGTTTCGCCGCTCCCTCGATTCGCAGATACACCGCCGTGTCGCGATACACTTCGCTGTCGCGGCGCGGAAAGGTGCCGCTTACCTGGTTTGGCTCGATCGCCACCGTCAATACCCACGTCTGTCGTCCCCCGCTATCCTTCTTCGACTCACTCAGATGAGCCTTCATGAAGTCGGGTACGCGGTCGAGTTTCAGGTTCAGGTCCGGCCGCTCCGTCCGCAGGCTGATCTGATGACGGGTGCCGATGCGGACGGGGAACGGCTCCAGGACGATGCCGGTATCGGCCCCAATCAGCGAGATATCGCCGCGTACCTCTCCGCGCACACTTACCTCAAGAGGATCGGGCAGGAGGATCTTCTCGCGTGGTTTGATGTGGATCTGATGCAGGAAAGCTCCCTCGTCGAAGCGCGAGCCGTCCGGCAGCCGTTCCTTGACCGTCAGCAAGAGCCGATAGCCGGACCGAACCTCGCCGCCCCACCGCATCAACGCTCGATAATCCTCTTCCGTCAACGGCTCGGGCCGGGCGCAGGTGACGAAGGGTGATCCCGTCGAGGTGATCTCAGGCTCGTCGAGGTGGTAGCGCGTCGAGGACCACAGCCGAACGACACGCTCGGCACTATCGCCTGCCCCGAGCCTTCCGGCGCTGACGTCAGTGGCGTCCAGCCGCAGGCCGTCGATAAAGAAGTTATTGGCCGCGACCGTCACTCCTCCGCCCGCGCGTGGATCCTGCCACCACAATTCCGCCCCGTATTTCTCGAAACGTGGGCCGGGGATAGTCCCGCGCCGAGCCTCCCAACTCAACCGGACGAATCCGAACGCTCGCGGCGGAATGGGAAGCCCCTCCTCCAAACCTTCCTCCAGTGTCCGCCCGTTCCTGGCCTCCGACGCCAGGCTGTCCCGCTTCTGAATAAACCCGGTCGAGGCGAGGACGCTCGCCAACTCTCCCACGGCGCTCTGTCCGAGCAAGGCCACTGCTCCCGCTGCCAGGGCAGGGTGCCAGGTTGCAGGGGCCACGAACAACTTGACTTCGGTGCAGAGGCGGCAACTCCTCTTGAGCAGGCCCAGGCGAACCTCTTCGTCGTTGGGATTCTCGAACCAGAAATCGTACTCGCCCATCTGGCCGTACTCCGTCGCGATGCGCCGCGTCGGGTCCGACGAATCCGGCGGGAAGACGCGGACGGGGAAGGTCAAATGCAGGGCGGTGTTCGCCGGCGCCTCCTTCTCCTTCTTCCTCGGGGTCGGCGGGGCAGAGCGCGATACATACATCGAGGCGAAAGTCACACCGAAGACGATCGCGATGATGAGGACCAAGAGGAGGACGGTCTGCACGGGCTTCATAAAGGCCACCTGCGTCGAGGAGGATTGCGCGAGGAAGCAAGGATGGGCCATGTCGCGCCAATTGTAATACGCATCCGGTGGGCAAACAAGGTCGCATCGAAAGCGAGCAGCGTCGTTTCCCGGCGTTTCCCACATCCTCGGGCTTGACAGGATTGCCGCGTCCGGGCTATAACCTCACCCATCCCCGGCGACCCCAGGCCCTTCCGGACGAGGCCACGATGCTGGACGATATCGATCTGCTTATTGCGGGCGCCGGACCCACGGGCTGCGCCGTCGCCGAACGGGCCGCCAACGTCCTCGGCTGGAAAGTCCTCGTCGTCGATCGCCGCACGCACATTGCCGGCAACTGTTTCGATTCGCGCCACAAGAGCGGCGTTCTCGTCCACAATTATGGGCCGCACTACTTCCGCACCAACGACGCCAGCCTGCTCGCGTATCTATCGCGATTCACCGAATGGATCCCGGCCCGCTACGAGGTCCGCAGCCTGGTCCGCGACAAACTCTATCCCTTCCCGATCAACCTCAACACCCTCGAGCAGTTCTTTGGCTGCACTCTCGACGCCGTCTCGGGCCAGCAACTGCTCGAAGAGGTTCGCATTCCCATCGCCGAGCCGCGCAACTCCGAGGAATTCGTCCTCAGCCGTGTCGGACGCCAACTCTACGAGGCGTTTTACCTTCCTTACACGCTCAAACAATGGGGCATGCACCCGCGCGAGTTGGCGGCCAACGTCTGCGGGCGCATTCCCCTCCGGCTCGACCGCGATCCGCGCTACGTCGATCATCGGTTCCAGGTCATGCCGAAGCGAGGCTTCACCGCCCTGTTCCGTCGCATGCTCCATCACCGGAAGATTCGCGTTCTTCTCGGCTGCGATTTCGAGGAGGTTCGCCATCTGATCGTTCCGCGCCGGGCCACCCTTTACACCGGCCCCCTCGACGAGTACTTCGGCCATCGACTCGGCAAGTTGCCCTATCGCTCGCTGAAGTTCGATTTCGTTCCCTTCGAGCAGCGGTTTCGGCAACCGTGCGTGCAGATCAACTATCCCGACAATCGGCCTTACACGCGCTCCGTCGAGATCAAGCACATCACAGGCCAGAAGCATCCCAGAACGGTCATCAGTTACGAGACTCCTCTCGACGTCGGCGAGCCGTTCTATCCGGTGCCGACGGCGTCGAGCCAGCAACTCTACGAGCGCTACAAGGCGTGTGCCGAGGAGGAGACGAGCCGGCGGCGCGTCTTCTTCTGCGGCCGGCTCGCTCAGTATCGCTACTTCAATACGGATGAGGTCATTGCGGAGGCATTGCAGTGCTTCCAACGCATCCGGCAGACATGCGGCTCGAAGAAGACGCCGTTGCGAGGCGTGGCTACTCCACAAACTCGATAGCGACAGGGTGGGGGATGATGCCGGCCTTGTGGCCTTCGTCGAGGAGGAGGCGCACGGCTTCCCGTCCGCGCGGCCCGTAATCCAGCGTCCAGTCGTTGACGTACATGCCGACGAACTGATCCGCCAGTTCGCGGGTCATGTCGCGTGCGTACTGCAGGGCGTAGGTCAGGGCATCGTCGCGATGGTCGAGCGAATAGCGGATCGATTCCTTGAGCAGTCTGCTGATGCGGCTCATCATCTCGGTGCCGAGATCGCGGCGGACCACGTTGCCGCCCAGCGGCAGGGGCAGGCCGGTCTTCTCCATCCACCAGACGCCGAGATCGACGACGAGCTTCAGCCCCTGATTCTGGAAGGTCAACTGTCCCTCGTGGATGATGAGGCCCGCGTCGAACTTCCCGTCCGCGACGGCGGCGAGAATCTCATCGAACGGCACCACCTCGTAAGCGAAGCCGCCCGGCAACAGCAAGCGCAACGACAAAAAGGCCGTCGTCAGGGTGCCGGGGACGGCGATGCGGACGTTCTTCAGATCCTCGATTTTCAGCGGCTCGCGGCTGACGACCATCGGGCCATAGCGATCGCCCATGCTGCATCCCGAGGGCAGCAGGGCGTACTTGTCCGTCAGGTGAGCGAAAGCGTGCAAACTGACGGCTGTCACTTCCAGCTCGCCCTTGAGCGCGCGGCGATTGAGCGTCTCGATGTCCTGCAACTGATGGCGAAACTGCAGATCGCCGGTATCGATTTTGTCGTGGGCCAGGGCGTAGAACATGAAGGCGTCGTCGGGATCGGGACTGTGGCCGACGTTGATCAAGCGCTTGCTCATACGGTTCCTCACTTCAGGGTCAGTGCCTGTTGTAAGAACCGCCATCGTCGCCGTCACGCAACTGCGGGGCAGAACCGCCTCACTCCTTGGCGTTCATCGGCGCCGTGACACTGCGTCCCAGACCGAGAACCTTCAGCTCGAGGACGTCGGCTCGCACCGGGTTGCGCTTCTCGTTGCGATAGACGTGAAGGGCGTGGTCCTTGAAATAGGGGTGATCGCTGTCGAGGGGGAAGGTCTCCTTCAGCGTGAAGCGAGTCGGGTTCTCGTGCAGCGTCTGGCGAAGGAGGCGAGCGCCGGGGAGATCGAAGTGGACTTGCGGCTCCTCGATGACGATCAGTTCGGGGTCGTAGCGGTCGATAAGCCGTAGGACATCGCTGGGGGTCTTGACGTATTCCTCGTAGCCGGCGTGCGGATCGCTGAGCATGCCGTAAAACAGCTTGTCGCCACGCAGCACCCAGAGACGGCGTTCGGGATCGAGACGGCGAAGGTGGTAGATGAAACTGCCATTGAGGAAGCCATCGAAGAGACAGACCGGCGTCTCGTCGTTGTGTTGGGCCACATATCGTGCCGCCCTCTCGTAGCCAAAAACATACTGGCTGCGGCCCTGAATCCAGGTCTGGACGCCGACGCCGGCAAGGACCACAGACATGATGCTGATGTGCAGTCGCGAACCGCCGGCGAGTGCGTTCGCCAGAACCCGGCAGCCCTCGACGACGAACACCGCGAGGGCCGGCACCCAGTAGATGGCGTGGCGGTTCTCCAGTTCCGCGAGCGGCGTGAAGGTGGCGTAGACCGCGAAGACGAGGGCGAGATACGGCCAGGACGCCGAGCGCCGATCCGCGCGCCACGCGCCGACGAAGCCGAGCAACAGGGGAAGAAGCGCCGCCCAGCCGATCTGACGCGGAATGCAGCGCGGATAGAAGATGAAATTCCGTGGAGCGAGAAAGGCCGTCGAATCGGGACTCGTCCCTTCGTTGACGGCCTTGAGATGAGCGCCGCCGAACTCGCGTGCCGTCAGATAGTAGACCGGGACGACAGCGAGGACGGCCACGCCGACGCCGATCAACACGGAGGGGCGCTTCAGCAGTTTCCATTTGCCCGCCGCGATCAGCCAGATGAGAAAGAACGGGGCGAGGAAGACGCCGTCGAAGCGAGTCAGCGCGGTCAGGGCCATCGCCAGGCAGCAGAGAGACAGATCGCGTTTGCGTTCCATGTCGAGAAAGCGGCGAAAGTGGAACGCCGCCATCAGACTCCAGGCGAGCGTCGGAACCTCGAGCATGACGCGATCCGCGAAATGAAAAACCAGGGGCGACAGCCCGAGGAAGAGCGTCGCGGCGACGGTGGTTGTGCGGTTGTGCGTTCGCTGGACGAGGAGGAAGAGGTAGACGCAGGCCATGAGCGCGAATGCGCCGACGAGCAGCCGGGCGACGAGGAACGAGTCTCCAAAGAGCAGGAAGGTAAGCCCCTCGATGCCGTAAAACGCGGGCGGCCAGATGAGCAGACCGAGAGCGGGATACTGCAAGTAATAACGGATCGTGTAATCGCGCAGATCACCGGGAGAGGGGCGATCGCAAAGCGCATCGCGGAAGTAAACGCCGGTCATGACGTGCCGCGTCTCGTCGTTGTTGAAGAACGGCTCGGAGGGAACGAACGCGACGAGATGAGCGAGAACGAGAATCGCGATGACAGCGAATACGGCGAAGGCCGAGCCGGTCTTGCGAGAAGGAGGCACGGATCCTGACACCGTTGTCTCCCGTTCTTGGCGAAAGGTTCCGCAGGCGAAGGCACGACTGTACCAACGCCGAAGAATTGCGTCAACGGGGTGAGAACGACAAGGGTGCCCTTGCGGCTTGGCAGAAGACCGCTAAGCCGCAAGCGGAAGAGGGCCCGCATGGCTGCGCATGAAAAAAG